>JALYTQ010000264.1 GCA_030854195.1 Chloroflexota bacterium | reverse complement strand
ACACAGGGCGTGCTGGCCTGCGCGCTAGCGCTGCACCTGCTGCCCGATCTTCACTGGACGAGCGAGAAGGTGCTTGCGCTCTTGCTGGATATTGCCAGCGGGGCCGGAATCTTTATCACCGTGCAGTTGCTAGGGGCCACGGTCTGCTTCTGGACCATCGAGACCACCGAATTGACAAATATTCTAACGTATGGCGGGCGCGAGATGCTCAGCTACCCATTGACCATTTATCATCAGTTGTTGCAGCGTTTCTTTCTGTTCATCGTTCCCGTCGCCTTCGGTTCGTACATTCCGGTCTGCTATCTGCTCGATCGTCCGTTGCCCTTTGGTCTGCCCCTCGCGCTCGCCTTCGCCGCCCCTGGAGCCGCGCTCGTGTTTGCTCTGGCGGGTGGATACGTGTGGCGCTTCGGAGTGCAGCACTATCAAAGCACAGGAAATTAGCGAGCGTCTATAAGCATTGTTCGCTCTATTCGCTCAAAGGAGATTTTAAAATGGGAATAATGATTGATGTGAGAGGATTGAACAAGACGTTTCGCCTGGCACGCAGGCGGTCCGGCCTTCTAGGTGGACTGCGTAGCGTCGTCGATCCCGAAATACGCGTCGTCGAGGCCGTTCAGAAGCTGGACCTGCAGGTGGAGCGCGGCGAGATGATCGGCCTGGTGGGACCAAACGGCGCGGGCAAGAGCACGACGATTAAGATGTTGACGGGCATTTTGATGCCAACGGGCGGCACTATACGCGTCGCCGGATTGGTACCGGTGCGGCAGCGCAGGCAACTGGCGGCGCGCATCGGCGTCGTCTTCGGGCAGCGCACACAGCTCTGGTGGGATCTGCCCCTGGCCGATTCGCTGAGCCTGCTGCGCCACCTCTACCGCGTCCCAGAGGCGCGCTACAATGCCAACTTTGCACGCCTGAGCGAGATGCTAGATCTGAAGGATTTCCTGGATACGCCTGTGCGCCAACTTTCGCTTGGACAGCGCATGCGTGGCGATCTCGCCGCCTCTTTGCTGCATGATCCCGAACTGCTCTACCTCGACGAGCCAACCATTGGACTGGACGTGGTAGCGAAGGCACGTATCCGCCAATTCCTGCTCTCTATCAACGCTGAGTACGGCACCACTATTCTGCTGACCACCCACGACATGGACGACGTGGAGACGCTTTGTCCACGTATGGTAATCATCGATCACGGGCGCAAGCTCTATGATGGCAGTGTTGCCGCTATTCGCGAGCGCTTCGGTGGCGAGCGTATCCTCATCGCCGTGCTGGACGCCGCCGAATTGGCCGCGTTGCCCTATGACGAGGGCAAACCCGTACTGCGCGAACTGCCGACAGGTGTGCAACTGGTCAAGGCGGAGGGACCACGCCTCTGGCTTACCTTTGGACGCGATGCCTTGCCCGCGCACGAACTTGTCTCATGGCTGGGTGCTCGCTATCGTCTGCGCGATGTTACCTTTCAGGAGCCGGAGATCGAAGATGTTATCCGCCGCATCTACGAGGAGGGTCTGCTGCTACAGGAGGCCCAGCCGCCCGAGCAGGTGTCAATGCCGTAGTATGAGCAAAAGTGGCTGTGCAGGTGTGCAAATATGCTAATATGCTTAAATCGCTTGCACAGCTTCCACTTATTTGGTATGCTTAGTAGCAGGACGAATGTGGGAACACGCGCCCTCGTAGACCGTACTACATTTCAAGGAAAGTGAGAGCTCAATGGATAGTTCTCTTAGAAGTACTAATCTCACAGCGGACGATTTATCAACGTCCCTGCAAGAGCAGCATGAAGTAGTGGAGAGTGGGGAAGGGGAACATCATGTGCATCTGCCCAATCCAAGTCTGTGGCCATTCATTTTAAGTATTGCGCTTCTGGTCACGCTCGCAGGCGTTTTGTTCTTTCCGAGCAATCCCTGGCTTACTATTGTAGCCGCTCCCTTTGTCCTGGTTGGTATTTTGGGCTGGGCGTTGGAAGACCCGATGGCCCCGCAACAGGAAGAATATATTGCTATTGCTTCGGCCCCCGGCTTTGCCTCGCGCTATGCGATCGGGCAGGAGGTTGTCGATAAGAACGGGACGTGGCTTGGGACGGTACAGGCGCGCTTCGATCGCTATATCCTTGCTGAGCGTGGTAGCCTGTTCGTGAAGGCGCTCTATGTCCCGCTCACGGTCATCGAGGACGAGGTAAAAAATGGTGTCGTGCACCTGACAGTAAGCGAGCAGGATCTCCTGGCAAGGGGTCTGGATAGCGTGCCCAACGATCTGTACTTCGATGTCCCTGAAACGAGCAGGCCCGCGCTGACTGGCGTGCCAATGTTCGGGCGTGGACCGCTCTCCCCCGCCGAGACAGGCCATTATAATTACGGTCCCAATTCTCCCGGCATCAATACCGATGCCAGCGGCTCCTACCATCGCAATGAGGTTGTGCCTACTCCTCAGCGCTATGTGGGTTCCCGACGCGCAAGGGTCTATGCGACCGATAGGCCGTTGCCATCGCGTGCTACCAACCCTGAATAACTTCTTGCTAAGAAAAAGGAACGTGACTTTTAGTCACGTCCTTTTTTATGCTCTCTTGTGCGGAAAGAATGTTACTCGTAGCTGTAAAAACCCTTGCCGCTTTTCTTGCCCAGCATGCCAGCCTGCACCATGCGGCGCAGCAGCGGGGGTGAAGCGTACAGCGGATCTTTGAACTCATCGTAGATCGCATCCGCCGCCCACATGGTTGTATCGAGTCCAACGTAGTCGAGCAGTGTGAAAGGCCCCATGGGATAGCCGCAGCCCAACTTCATGCCGGTATCGATATCGTCGCGCGACGCCTGCCCGTTCTCCAACATGCGTATCGCGGCCAACAGGTACGGAATGAGCAGGAAGTTGACGATAAAGCCAGCCTGATCTTTCGCAACCACAGGCGATTTCCCCAGCGAGCGTGCAAAGCCTTTGATGGTCTCTATCGTCTCTTGCGAGGTGGAGATAGTCTGGACAACCTCTACCAGCTTCATGACGGGCGCGGGATTGAAAAAGTGCAGCCCTGCAACCCTGTCGGGACGTTTCGTTACGGCACCCATCTGTGTGATATTTAATGAGGAAGTATTGCTGAGCAGCAGCGCCTCCGTGCCCAGGATGTGGTCAAGTGCAGTAAAGAGCTTGATCTTTTCGTCCATCTTCTCGACGATCGCTTCAATCACCAGATCACATCCAGCATACTCTTCTCGATTGAGCGTAGGATGCAGTAGCGCGTGGTACTCATCGACCTGGCCCTGGGTAGCTTTGCCCTTTTGTACCAGCTTATCCCACTCGCCATAAATACGCTTTAAACCTTTGTCTAAGAGCTCCTGGTTGACCTCGCTCACAACCGTTTCATACCCGTTCTGAGCGAACGTCTGGGCAATGCCTCCGCCCATCAAACCACAACCGACAACACCAACTTTGCGAATTGTCGCCATTTGTTTCTCCTTCAATCGTTCAATGCCAAAATGACGGGCACCCTCCAGTATACCATGTGCTCGTGGAAGGCGAGTTGAGGCTTTTTGTCCTTTTCTATATGTAAAAAGCATATAGGTGCTTACTTAGTATACCACAAAACCTGCTCTGGACGGTAGCTCTTTTTTCGTGCTACACTTTTTTCATTGCAAGCATTTTTGCATACCTGGAAAATCTGGATTGGAGTTGCATCTCGATGAGCGATGATACTGTCCCTTCTCTACGCGCTGTACAATCCTTGGCGGATGCATTGCGCGATAACGTTGCACGGGTGATTGTGGGTAAGACCGATGTGATCGATCTGCTGCTGGTGGCGCTGCTGAGCGATGGGCATGTGCTGATCGAGGATGTGCCGGGAATGGGCAAGACCGTGATGGCGAAGGCGCTGGCACGCTCTCTGGGTGCAACCTTCCAGCGCATCCAGGGCACACCTGATCTGCTGCCTACCGATATCACCGGCGTCAGTTATTTCGATCAGAAGCGCAACGAGTTTGTCTTTCGGCGTGGTCCCATCTTTGCCCAGGTGCTCCTGGTTGATGAAGTCAACCGTACGACGCCGCGCACGCAGGCGGCGCTGCTGGAGGCGATGGCCGAGCGCCAGGTGACGGTCGAGCGCGAGACGATGATGTTGCCGAAACCGTTTCTGGTGCTGGCGACGCAGAATCCCATCGAGTTAGAGGGCACGTTCCCACTGCCCGAGGCGCAACTTGACCGTTTTTTGCTGCGTGTCCAGGTCGGCTATCCCTCCCTGGGTGAAGAGGAGGCAATTCTGCATCGCTTCAAAAACGCTGAGCCGTTTGAGTTTTTACAGCCGGTGACGAGCGCGGAGGAGGTGCTGGCTCTACAAGATGTTGTTAGGCAGGTCCATTGGCAGCCCGAGGTGGAACGCTATTTGCTGGCGATCGTACGCGCGACGCGTGAGCATGCCGCTGTGCAGCTCGGTGCCAGTCCGCGTGGGACGCTGGCCCTTTATCGCGCCTGCGAGGCGTATGCGGCGATTCAGGGACGCGACTTTGTACTGCCGGACGATGTGAAGATCCTGGCTCCATTTGTGCTGGCACATCGCCTGCTCACTACGACGCGCACACGCATGCGCGGCCTGCGCACGCTGGAGATTGTGAACGAGATTCTCCAGACGACGCCCGTTCCGGTAGAGCAAATTTCGCCATGAAAACTGATATCTTCCCCATAGAGCGTGACCAGGAACTGCTCAAGGCGCGCCGCTACTGGTATATTCTGGCGGCACTACTCTTCCTTGTAAGCATCGTGCTACGGTTGCCGCTGGTCTTCCTGGCCTCTCTTTTCGTGTGCGTGGTTGGCATGGTGCCTGATCTCTGGTATCGTCACGCGTTACGTCGCCTCGTTGTGCGTCAGCAGGTGGACCGGCGGCAGGTCTTTTTCGGCGAGGACATTATCCTTTCAATAAGTATCGAGAACCGCAAATTGTTGCCTCTGCCCTGGCTCACCGTCGAGAATAAGATTACGCCGCCGCTCGCGGTCCTCTCCCGACAGGCCGTGCGCTTGCAGAAGACCGCGCAGGACACGCTTCTCAGCACGTGGCTGTTGTGGTCCTTCCAGCGCGTGACGCGCCGCTACCGTATGCGCTGCGATACACGTGGCCTCCATCTCTTTGGTCCGGTTAGATTAAAGAGCAGCGATCCCTTTGGCTGGCTCGAAACAGAGGTAAAGCTTCCAGCCGCTCAGGCACTGCTGGTCTATCCACTGCTTGCTCCTCTGGAGACGCTGGGGCTATCGTCTGTGCATCCCTTTGGGGAGTACGCGTCGGAGCGCCGCCTGCTCGAAGATCCCTTGCGTACTGTGGGTGTGCGCGATTACCTGCCGGGCGATGATCCACGCCGTATTCACTGGAAGGCCAGCGCCCACGCGGGCGCGCTGCGTAGTAAGCTCTACGAACCCGGAAGTACGCGTCGCCTGTTGCTCCTGCTGGATGCCTGGAATTATACTGAGGAAAGCAAGGGGATAGATACAGAGCTTCAGGAGCTGACTATCACGACGGCTGCCTCGCTGGCGGTCTGGGCCCTGGAGGAAGGCTACCAGGTGGGCCTATTGGCAAATTGTTCTCTTATGCTGTCTCCACTTGAGGAGCTCGCTCAAGATGTTGTGCCGCAGGATGCTCAGCAGGCCGCGAAGCTCTTGACGACGGAGATCTCTACGCCCGTCGTGCGCGTGCCGTTTTCGCTGGATGCAGACCAGCAGGAGCGCCTGCTCTCGACCCTGGCCCGTCTGCTCCCGAGCTACAATTCGGTTATCGAGCGCGTCATCGAGACGGAAGAGAGTATGTTCCCGCTCGGTACGACGGTGGTGTTGATTAGCGCCGCGAGCACGCTGAACGATGCGACGGTGGAACGCCTGTTGGACCTGCGTGTGCGTGGCGCGGCTATCCATCTGGTGTTGACAGGTGATGCTGAGCATGAACTTGTGGTAGAGACATACGATCTGTCGCTGCACTACTCCGGCGGAAAGGAGAAATGGCGTGAACTCGTTGCAACAATCGAGCGCGCAGGGAGCAACGGCATCAGTGCGACCAGCCTTCAACTGGATTGAAGTCTTCGCCGTGCCGGTCGCTACCTGCGTTATGGAGACGCAGCCGCTGGTCCTGCTGCTAGCGTTTCTGGCATTTGTTGGCACGGGACCCGCTACGCCCCTGCCGTTGGGCGAGGTAGGCATTACGCTGCTGCTGCTTGGCTTGCAGTGGTGGTGTATGTTTATCAATTCTCGCCTCCTCCACGGAATGAGCGGAACGGCTGCCAATATTCTCTTTGTATTGGGGATTGTTGTGGCCTATGCAGTCGCGCTGATAACGAATAGTGCGACGCTCAACCTGATTTCGGCACTGGTCATTCTGGCGGTGGTGATCCTCTGCTGGAAGCGCGGGATAGATAAGGCGAGGATCGGGCTGAGCGATGAGCAACTGATTCTGGTCTTTAAGCTGGGTCTGGCTGTCCTGCTCTTTGTGCTGTGTGTCGCAATCCTGGCTTCCGATACCGGGTCGGTGTTGCTCGCCGATTTGCTCGGTTACGCGCTGCCCTTGTTCTTCCTGAGCGGCCTGATCGGGCTTTCGTTTACACGCCTGGGAGTCATCAGGAGGGAACAGGCGCGTCAGGGAATCTCCCAGATCGACCCGACGCGCAGCTGGCTTATAGGGCTGACTTTTCTATGGGGCTTGATGGTCGCCGGGGCGGTTGCCCTTGAGGCATTTTCGTTTGGAGCTATTCAGGCGCTGCTGTTCCCTGTCTGGGAGTTCTTTGGCACGCTCGTCGGGTGGATACTCTACGCCATTGCGTGGCTTCTGTTCACTATTGTCGGACTTATTGAATCGCTATTTCACGCTCAAGCGCCTCCTGCACAGTTGCCGTCATCGTCTGCACGCAGCTTGCCCGGTGGTAGCAGACCCCCTCCATACGCTATGTTTCCCTCCTGGCTGTTCCTGGCCGGACGTATTATGCTTGTTGTGATCGTGTTGGTCGTGCTGTTTCTTATTGTGAGGGCGGTCTTGCGCCAGGCGCGCCCATCGCTGGAGACGGATAGCGAGGAAGAGATCCGCGAGGCGCTCTCGGTCCGCAAAGTGCTCAGGGAGCGCCGGCAGGAGCATAGCCAGCAGGCAAAGAACAGCGAGGAGGTCGCTCTTGAACCGCTCGAT
>JALYTQ010000038.1 GCA_030854195.1 Chloroflexota bacterium | reverse complement strand
GCACCCTACCCTGCTGGTGGGACAGAAACTGGTACTGCTTCCCGAGGACCAGAGCGTCGAGGCGCTGGCGAACGCGCTGCGCACGGGCAGTTACTTCAGCATGCTGAAACTTACTCCATCCCATCTAAAGCTGCTGAACCAGTGGCTGTCGTCGGAGAAGATTGCGGAACGCGTACACACAGTAGTTACCGGCGGAGAGGATCTGCTGAGCGAGAGTGTAACTACCTGGCGTTCCCACACTCCTGGCACGCTGTTCATCAACGAATACGGGCCGACCGAGGCGACCGTGGGGGCAGCCGTCTACGAGATTCCAGCCGATATCAGTTCGGAGGTCGTCATTCCTATTGGACGCCCTCTGTTCAATACTCAGTTCTATGTGCTCGATAGCCATATGCAGCCGGTGCCGATAGGCGTACCTGGTCAGCTCTATATCGGCGGCGATGGTCTGGCCCGTGGCTACCTCAATCGCCCTGAACTGACCGCTGAAAAGTTTGTTGCCAATCCCTTTAGCGTTGAACCGGGGGCGCGTCTGTACAAGACCGGAGACCTGGTCCGTTATCGGGCAGACGGATTGGTCGATTTCTTAGGACGCCTCGATCACCAGGTTAAGATCCGTGGCTTCCGCATCGAACTGGGCGAAATCGAGGCGGTGCTGAGAAGCCACCCAGATGTAGAGGAAGTCGTAGTGATTGCGCGCGAAGTCGCTTCCGGCGATAAGCGTCTTGTGGCATATGCCATCCTGCACAAAGGCGCAACTACGACCATTGCAGAACTGCAAAAATATATCCAGCAATACCTGCCAGCCTATATGGTGCCTTCTGCATTTATGCTGCTCGCTGAACTGCCAATCAATGCGAATGGTAAGGTAGACCGACTCGCGCTGCCGACGCCAGATGCGATGAGAAGCGTCGTAGAAGAGACGTTTGTGGAGGCGACATCGCTGGTGCAGGGTCAACTGGTGCACATCTGGGAAGAGTTGCTCGATGTGCGGCCCATAGGCATCAGGGATAACTTTTTCTCGCTGGGAGGCCACTCGCTCCTGGCCGCGCGCCTGGTAGATAGGATCGCCCACGTATGCGGCAAGAAGATTCCTCTCTCCGCGCTCTTTGCCGGTCCCACGATAGCACAGCTTGCCGCTAGCCTGACAAAGGATGTAGATCAAACGTCGCGGACTACTGTGATAGCGGTTCAGGCCAGTGGCTCTCGACGCCCATTCTTCTTTTTGCATGGCGACTGGACGGGTGGTGCGTTCTACTGCTTTGCCCTGGCCCGCGCGTTGGGTTCTGAACAACCGTTTTATGTTTTGGAACCATATAAATTCGCTGGTCAACTGAGCATCACGACCGTAGAAGAGATGGCAGCGGCCCATATAGAGGCATTACGCGCCGTGCAGCCAGAGGGTCCGTATCTCCTGGGAGGCTTCTGTAACGGTGGCCTGCTCACCTACGAAATAGCGCGGCAACTTGAAGCAGCCGGGCAACAGGTTGATTTCCTGGGCTTGATTAATCCTACCGCGCCGGGTGGATCGAATAAGCCGCTCAAGTTCGTCAGTAGCATTGGCCGCCTGCTACATGTGAAACCTGAGACTCAGGCTCGCTGGTATATAAGCGTGCGCCACGCTCTGCGTCATCTCTATCGACGCGTGCGGCCCGGCGATGAGAGGTTGGCAGACTTCCATAAATTGACAGCCATAGATCCACGCCTCGACCGCATGTTCCCGCCTCCCGAGGCGCTCTACAACGACTATGTAGCCGTCTTTAGCTGGCTGGTCGGTAGATATCAAATTCGCGACTATACGGGCAAGATCGATTTTTACTGGGCCGCTGACGAGCCTATTATCCAGGAAACCTGGCACAAAGTGTCGCAAGTGAGAGACAAGAAAGAGATCGCGCATCACCAGGTCCCAGGTACCCATATGTCCTGTGTCACCGATCATACACAGGCCCTGGCCGAACGGTTGAGCGAAAGCCTGAACCAGACTCAGGAGGCCGCGCTCAGCCACGTCTAACCTGCCACTCGCTTGTTACTTACGTTGCTTCAAAGGGTACATGAGTCATGTACCCTCTTGCTCATCTTCTCCATGTCACCTTACAATAGAGATGGAAGTAGAGTTTTAGACATCAACCCCATCAGGAGCAACCTTGCAACTACACATCTACTTTACGCCAACCGATGTAACCGCTGTGGCACCGGCGGCGGATGATATCTATCTCGTTATCGATCTCATCCGCGCCACCACTTCTATTACCGTGCTGCTCGAACGGGGAGCGGAGCGCATCTTTGTCGCCAATACGCTCGAACAGGCACAGCAGGCAGCCGGGCTTCATCCCGGTCGCCTGCTGTGTGGAGAACGCCACGCCCTGCCGTTGCCGGGCTTCGATTATGGTAATTCGCCCGCGCAATTCGCCCAGCTCGATCTGGGCGGGCGCGAGCTGATCCTGACAACGACGAATGGCAGCCGCGCCTTCTACGCCTGTCCCCCTCAGAGCATCCGGCTGGCGGGCTGCTTCTACAATGCGCGCACGGTCGCTACGCACGCCTTCGCCCTCGCGCAACAGCGCGGCTGCAACATTGCAATTGTCTGTGCCGCTGAAGCTCACTATTTCGCGCTCGACGATTCTACGTGCGCGGGCTACCTGGCGCTCGAACTGCAGCACCTCGATCCAGAGCTTGAGTGCCACGAGAGCGTCTCCGCCGCCACCGCGCTCTACGCCACCTACCCACCGCCAGGACTGGCCGACTACTGCCGTTCCGCGCAATCGGTGATCGCGGTCGGACTGGGCGATGATATCGATCTCTGTATGCAACAGGATAAAAGCTCGATCGTCCCTATGGTAACGGGCAGCGAGCAGGAGACGGGACTGCTGGTGATCGAACGAGCGCCCTGAGCTCAGTCTATGCTCAGGATCAGCTTCCCAAAATTCGTGTTCTCCTCCATCGCTTTATGGGCAGCGGCAATCTCGGCCAGGGGATAGACCTGTTCGACGATGGGCCGAATCTGTCCGCGCGCCAGGAGGGGCAGCGCCTGGGTTGCAAAGCGGCGCGTTGCGGCAAGCTTCTCTTCGAGCGTGCGCGTGCGCAGCGTGCAGCCGCGTATCTGTATACGCTTCGCCATGACGAGGCCGAGGTTGATGTTGGCCTGCGCGCCTCCCAATGTGGCAAGGTAGACTAAGCGGCCCCAGCTCGCGAGTGACTGCAAATTCTGCTCCAGATAGGATGCACCAATGAAGTCGAGCACGACATGCACGCCCGCCTTATTGGTCAATTCTTTTATCTCAGCGGCAAAGTTCTGCGGAGCGAGGCCAACGTCCAGGCCCAGCGTCTTAGCACGCTCCAGCTTATCAGCGGTACGAGCGGTCCCATAGACCGTGGCTCCGACCGAGCGCGCAAGCTGAATGGCGGCGGTGCCTACGCCACTGCCCGCGGCATGAATCAGGACGCGCTCCCCCATCAGTAAGCCAGCCTGGGTGAAGAGGGCGTCGTGCGCGGTGATAAAGACCTCGGGGATCGCCGCCGCCTGCACGAAGTCTAGATTCTCCGGTATCTCGATGAGCATCCCCTCCTGCTGCACGACGTATTCGGCCTGCCCACCGCCACCGATGAGGCCCATTACGCGCTGGCCCGGCTGCCAGGATCGTACCAGCGGTCCAACAGCATCGACGACGCCCGCGAACTCCATACCGGGAATATCAGCGGGCACTCCCGGCGGCGCGGGATAGGCTCCCATACGCTGCGCGATGTCGGCGCGATTCAGGCCAGCGGCGCGCACCCTCACGCGCACCTGGTCCCCGACGGGCTCCGGCAGCGCGACGCTCTGTATCTCCAATACTTCAGGACCACCTGCATGGGTAATCACAACAGCACGCATGGCTTGCTCCTTTATCTCGTATACATAAAAGATTTACTGTCTCTATTGTACGACGAGGCATTCCCTGTTTGAAACAACAAAATAGAGCGCCCCCTTGAGGAGCGCTCTATCTTTGAGAGAAACGGGATTAAGCGTTTGCGTTGGCACCGGCAGTGGTGCTGCCAACTGTCTCGTCTTTATAGGCGGCTTCCAGGTCGATCTCAATCTTGACCTCTTCAGCTACCAGCCAGCCGCCTGCCTCAAGCGCCTGGTTCCAGTTCAGACCCCAATCCTTGCGGTTGATCTTCGTCGTTGCTTCTAGAGCAGCAATCTGCTGGCCATAGGGATTTTTGCCCTGGCCGTTGTACTGAGACTTGAAGGTGACGGGCTTGGTAACGCCGTGTATGCTCAGGTCGCCCGTAACGTTATACTCGTTGCCGCTGACATGCTCAACCTTTGTGCTCTTGAAAGTAATGGTTGGGTAGGTGGCGGCATCGAAGAAATCGGGCGATTTCAGGTGGCCGTCGCGCCTCTCGTCGCGCGTATCGATGCTGGCGGTCTCTACCTGAGCCTCGACCCAGGAATTGGCGGGATTCTGCTCGTCGATATGCAAATGTCCACTCAGCACCTTGAAGTGTCCCTTGACTGTGCTGATCATCATGTGTTTTATGGAAAAAGTAGCCTGTGAATGTGCTGCATCAATTTCCCATGCCATAGTAAATAGCCCTCCGTTTTTATGCTTCTTTGTGCTCTTGCTAGCAACTCTACTAACTACAGATACTATAGCATACTTACTTCCAATTGTCAAGTAACTAAGCTATGGTTAGTATTTTTCCTATCTGCAGGGAAGTTACTTCTATAAGGGATTACCTCATCCTTCTCTACAAGCTTTTGCGTGGAGTAGAGACTCATAACAGAGAACATGATATACTTTCTAGCAACAGTATAGTGTAAACAAGCAAGCGGAGGATACTTTTTTATTTATGTTCACCCTTAACGATGTGCTCCAGGGCAACGCCGGTAGCTTCTCTCTGGTGGGGGGTAGTACGCCCAATTCCGCGCTAGTCTTCCGAGCCGCCCATCACGATAGCCGCCAGATCGGTGCAGGCGACCTCTACATCGCGCTCAAGGGGGCAAAAGTCGATGGGCATAGCTTTATCCCCGCCGCGGCGCGGGCGGGCGCGCTGGGCGCGCTGTGTATGGAACCGGCCTCCGATGTGCCCGCCGATTTTGTGCAAATTGTCGTGCCCGATGTCGTCGCCGCCCTGCACGCCACGGCACGCGTGCGTACACAGCGCCAGGAGCATACGACGCTCATTGGCATCACGGGCAGCAATGGCAAGACCAGCACCAAAGAGGCGGTCGCCGCCGTGCTCGGTCGCAAAGCTCCCACGCTCAAGACGCAGGCTTCGTATAATAACGAGATCGGCTATCCCCTCACGCTGCTGCGCCTGGAGCCGCAGCATCGCTACGCGGTCCTGGAGATGGGCGCGCAATGGGTGGGCGAACTGGCCTGGCTCTGTCGCACGATCGCCAGCCCGAACTGGTCAATTGTTACCAACGTCGGCGCGTCGCACCTGGAGTTCTTCAAGTCGCAGGAGCGCGTGACCATCGCCAAGACCGAGCTGGTGCAGGCGCTCTCTCCTGACGGCATAGCCATTCTTAACTATGACGACGCCAATGTACGCGGCATGGGACAGCAGACCCAGGCACGCGTATTGTATTATGGAACGGACGCCGCCGCTGAGGTACGCGCCAGTGAGATCGGCGGCAATACCCTGTTTGGTCACAGCTTTACCCTGCATTATCACGGACAGCAGCGCCCGGTGCAATTGCATCTGCCCGGCGCGCACGGCGTCGCTATAGCCCTGGCAGCGGCGGCAACCGGCTGCGCGGCAGAGATGACGTTGGATGAGATCGCGCTGGCCCTGGAGGCGCTCGCGCCCGCGAAGGGCAGGGGCGAGATCAAGCCGGGTCCGCGAGGCAGTACGATTATTGACGATACCTATAATGCCAATCGTCAGTCGATCCTTGCCATTACTGACGCCATGCGCGCCGCTTCCCTGGCCGAAGGAGGCAAGCGTTGGGCCGTCATTGGCGACATCTTCGAACTGGGACCCTTCGCGCGCGCCGAACACCATGCCAGCGGCGTCGCACTGGCAGGCAACGTCGATTACCTGGTTGCGCTCGGCGACAAGGCGCGCTTCTACGTCGATGGCGCGCTGGAGGCGGGCATGCCTGAAAAAAATGCCTATCATTTTTGCGCGAATGTAGAGAACGCCGACGAACTGGAAGCGGCTAAACGAGCAGTGGCGGACCTTCTCATACACGAGGTCCATAACGGCGACCTGGTGCTCATCAAGGGCTCGCGTGGCATGCGTATGGAGACGATCCTGGAGCTGCTATAAGTAATCAGAAAGAGGGAAAAGTGACAGAAAAGAAGTTACGCGTCGGCATTATTTTTGGTGGTCGCTCGGGCGAGCACGAGGTCTCTCTCGCCTCGGCCCGCTCGGTTATAGCAAACCTGGATCAGAACAGGTACGAGGTCGTGCCGATCGGCATCACAAAGGATGGCTCGTGGCAACTGGGAACAGATCCGACCAGCCTGCAGGCGGCGGGTCAGGGCGTTCAGCTAGAGGCTGGCGAGGAAACAGGCGCGCCGACGGCGGTCACGCTCACAGGCGATCCCAGCCTGCGTCGCCTCATTCCTGTGCAGAGCGGCGAGCAGCTGCGCGATAACGGCGAGCTCGATGTCATCTTTCCAGTCCTGCACGGGACATACGGCGAAGACGGGGCGCTGCAGGGGCTGCTGGAGATGGCGGACCTGCCCTATGTCGGTTGCGGCGTCCTGGGCGCGGCGCTGGGCATGGACAAAGAAAAAATGAAGATGATCTTCCAGAACATTGGCCTGCCCATCATCGACTACCTGGTCTATCGGCGCAACGTATGGGAGCGCGCTCCCGAAAGCATCCTGGATGCCGTTGAGCAGCGCCTGGGCTATCCCGTCTTTGTGAAACCCGCGAACCTCGGATCGAGCGTCGGCATCAATAAGGCGCACAACCGCAATGAGCTGGTGTACGCGATGCAGGTCGCCGCCGAATACGACCGCAAGATCGTCATCGAGCGTGGCATCAACTGCCGCGAGCTGGAATGCGCGGTGTTGGGCAACGATGAACCAATCGTCTCGGTCATCGGTGAGATCATCGCCAGCAACGAATTCTACGATTACAAAGCCAAGTACATCGACAATAAGTCGCAGAACATCATTCCGGCACAACTTCCCCAGGCAACGGCGGAGGAAATACGCCGCCAGGCCATCCAGGCATTTCTCGCCCTCGACCTGAGCGGGCTCTCGCGCGTCGACTTTTTCCTTGAGAAAGAGACGAACCAGGTCTATATCAACGAGGTGAATACCCTGCCCGGCTTCACCGAGATCAGCATGTATCCCAAACTGTGGGCGGCGAGCGGCCTTCCCTATCCAGAGCTACTGACGAGATTGATTGAGCTGGCTATTGAGCGCTACGCGGACCGGCAACGCAACCGCACAAGCCTGTAACGACCAGCCAGAAGGAGGGGACATAGCATGTCAGCTACTACCATCGCAACGGTCGCTGTCGAGCCGTTGAACATTCCCTTGCTCGAACCCTTCACTATCGCCACCGGGAGCATCGCGGAGGCGCGCAACGTCTTAATCACTATCACGCTTAAAGATGGCAGCATCGGCTACGGGGAGTGCGCGCCCTTCACGCCCAGCACTGGCGAATCGCAGGAGACCGCCCTGGCCGCCGCCCGCGACTGTGCGAGCCTGCTCAAGGGACGCGATGCCGCCCAATGGCGCTCCCTCTCGCGGCTCCTGCACAGCGTCTACTACGCCCAGTCCACCGTCTGCGCTGGCATGGAGATGGCCCTGCTCGACGCGCTCACACGCTCGTACGGCATCCCGCTGTATATCTTTCTCGGCGGTGCCACCTCTTCCATCGAAACCGACCTCAGCATTCCCCTGGTCACGCCAGAGCGCGCCTATGCCATAGCGAAGGATACGCTCAAGCTCGGCATCAAACGCATCAAGGTGAAGGTTGGCAACGATCTGCGCGAGGATGTGAACCGCGTGGAGTCGATTCGCAATGGCGCACCTCACCTCGGCCTGACGCTCGACGCCAATCAAGGCTACACGCCTAACGAGGCGCTGCTCTGCCTCGAAGCCCTCGACGATCGCGATATCCGCCCACTCATGCTGGAGCAGCCGGTGCATAAGGACGACTACGAAGGGATGCGCTACGTCATGCAGCATACCACGGTCCCCATCGCCGCCGACGAGAGCGCCGCTGGTCCCGCCTCCGCCGCCCGCCTGATCGCTATGGGCGCGGCCAATGTCATCACCATCAAGCTCATGAAGAGCGGCATCGTCGGAGCCCTCGATATCGCCGCCCTCTGCCGCGTCCACCATGTGCAGTTGATGATCGGGGCCATGATCGAATCGCGCCTCGCGATCAGCGCCGCCGCCCATGTCGCGGCTGGTCTGGGCGGCTTCCAATTCGTCGATCTCGATACACCCATGCTGCTGGCCGAAGATCCCTTCACCGGCGGCTATGTGCAAAAAGGCGGCGTGTATGATCTGACGGGCGTGCAGCGCGGGCTGGGGATCGAAAGATAGACACTAACCTAGCGGTACGCTTCGGCCTGCAGGCTGAACAACTGGGCATAGCGACCATCCAGCGCCATCAGCTCCTCGTGCGAACCGCTCTCCAGCACGCTGCCGTGCTCGATGACAAAGATGCGATCGGCCAGGCGCACAGTGCTGAAACGGTGGCTGATAAAGATGGCCGTCTTGCCCTCGGTCAGCGCTTTGAAGTGCTCGAAGACCTCGTATTCGGCCTGGGCATCGAGCGAACTCGTCGGCTCATCGAGGACAAGAATCCGCGCGTCGCGCATAAAGGCCCGCGCCAACGCAACCTTCTGCCACTCGCCTCCGCTCAACTGCGTCCCATCCTTGAACCAGCGCCCAAGCATAGTATCGTAGCCATTGGGCAAGCCCTCGATCACGGCGTTGGCCCCGCTCTTGCGCGCTGAACTTCGCACGAGCTCGGTATTCTCTATCTCGTCGATGCGCCCCACGCCGATATTCTCACGCGCTGTCAGATAGTAGTTGACGTAATCCTGGAAGATGACGCCGATCTGTGAGCGCAAGTCGGTGAGGTCATACTCTTTAATGTTGCGCCCGCCGATCAGGATCTCGCCCTCGTCGGGATCGTAGAGGCGCGTGAGCAGCTTGACGAGCGTTGTTTTGCCCGCGCCATTGCGTCCCACCAGGGCTATCGCCTCACCCGCTTTAATCGTAAAACTGACATGTTTTAACGCGGCCTGCGTCTCGGGGTCCTTGCCTGGATAGGTAAAGCTGACATCGCGGAACTCGACATCCAGCCCTTTTACATCTGGCGACGGCTCGACGGGCGTTGGCGCGGATGGCGATACAATCTTCGGCTCGTATTCCAGAAATTCGAAGAGCGTGCCGACATAGAGGTTGTTCTCATAGGTGTCGGAGATGCCGTTCAGCAGGCTCTGAAAGCTCTGGCCCGCCTGCACAGCCGATTGCGTATAGAGCAATAGACCGCCCAGCTTGATATGTCCCGCCACCGCCTGTAGCGCCACATAGATATAGATCGCGCTATTCGCGGCCACCGTCAGCGCGCCCCACACAAAGTTCAAGAGGTAGCGCTTGACCAGGATGCTCTTGCTCTCGTCGTAAAATTTGTTAGCCAGCCGCCAGAACTGCTGGATAAAGAAGTCGCCCAGGTTAAAGAGCTTTACCTCTTTATTATACGTATCGGTCGTCATCAACATAATGAAGTATTGCATGACGCGACGCTCCGGCGATTGGCGGCGCATTTGCCGATAGCCGAGCCAGCCGTAGCGCGTGCTGGAGATAAAGGCCGGAATGGGCACTATTAAGGAGATGATCGCCAACCACCATGCCAGGCGCGTGAGCAGAAAGATCATCGAGAACATGGTAATCGCTGTACGCGCCAGTCCGAAGGTCTGTGAGATCATCGATACCGGCTGGTAGGTTGACTGATCCGCCGCCTGGCGCATCTTGTCATAAAATTCGGGATTTTCGAAGTAGGAGAGATCCAGCGTATTGGACTTCTCAAGGATCATCAGTTGGACGCGGTTCGATACGCGATCCTGCAAGAGTTGCTGTATAATGTTGCTGAGCGTGCCCAGCAGGCTGGAGAGCAGGCTTATGCCCAGCTGGAGCAAAACGGGCAGCCAGATTGGATCGACGCTGTGTATGCGTATACCTTCCACAACGCCGTTGATGACCAGGTTGGTGATCCAGACGCTGAACGCGGGCGTGAAGCCCTGCAAGATGTTTAAAATTCCCAGCGTGATCGTGAAGAATACGCTGGTATCCCAGACCAGTTTCAAGACGCGCGGCAGACTGGTAAAGGCACCCGTCACCTGCTTCATGCTGAAACCCTCGCGTGCCCCCTCCGGCCTTCTTCCCCTGGCAGTGTTTACTGCTTTCATAGCACCCTCCACTTTTCCTAATTGCAATATACAAGGCCAAATTCGCCCTTGTACAAAAGTATAGCCCGAAAAACTGCGCCGTACATTGTTCATGACGACAGTTTTTCGGGCCAGTGAAAAGGGGAGGAGCAACCTGTCCATTTCTACAGGTGTGCGTCTCCGCCTTCCCAACAATGGAAGGAAGCAGGATAGAAACTAACGACCTTGCTCCGGCATGCGATACGGTGCGCGCCTACTATTCGGGTACGTTGGGACAGGTTGCTGAGAAAAGCCATTATTGCCTCGTCCTGGCGCTGGCGTAGCAACAGGGGCATTCCAGCGCCCATTGTCCCCAGATCCAGATGCAGCGGCTCCTGCAAAGGGACGCAATGGACCGGAGGGCGGCCACTGGCTGCCATTGCGAGGCGCTTCTAGCATGTTTCTATCTAAATTATTGTCGATGCGATCCTCGCGCAACTTGAAGGCACCCACCGACGACTGCAATTGCTGAGCCAGGCTGGCAAGGCGTTCCATACTTTGCGCCACCGAGTGCGTAGTGACACTGTTCTGCTGCGTAGAATTGCTGACAGCCTGCATAATTTCCATAACAGTGTTCGAAGATAACGATTGCTGCCTGGCTGACTGGTTAATGACGGTGATCTCTTGCGCCTGCATCTCGACGACGCCGAAGAGGGCATCGAGCGATTGGCCCGCTTGCTGAGCCACCGTCGTCCCCGCCAACGTCTCACGCTCGGTATCCTTCATGGAAACTGCCACAGCTCCGATATCCTCACGTACGGCGCGGATAAGTTGCGTGACAGAATAGGTCTGGGACTTCGCGATCTCTGCCAGGCGGCGGATGTCGTCCGCGACCGCGCGGAAGCCCTTGCCGCTCTCGCCAGCCATCGCCGCCTGAATGGCCGCGTCAAGCGAAAGACGATTCGTTTGATGAGCGATGTTGGCAATAATCTCGATAACGTTATTGATAGCACGGGAACGCTCTCCCAGCGTCTGCACCTTGCTGGATGTCGCCTGCACATGTTCCTGAATGCGTCCGATACCATCAACCGTCGACTGCACGGATCGTCGGCCTATTTGAGCTGTCTGGCGCGCCTCCACAGCTGTCCGGTGCAGCGATTGCGCGCGGTCAGCAACCTGGCGGCTCACATCCGCCATACGCTCGACTTCGCCCGCCGCCTGCATGATCTGGTGGATCTGTACGTCAGCCGATGTGACCAGCTGTGACATACGCTGCAGCGTCATCGACGTGCCGTTCTCGACCTCCGCCGCTACCATTTGCACGCGTACAATCAGGTTGCTCAGTTCCTCAACCATGAAGTTGAATGAGTCGGCGAGCGCACCCAACGCGCCCGCTGTAACTTCCGCTTCTATGCTCAGATCTCCTTCACCAACGCCGCTCACCTCATTCAGTAGTTTCTCCACCTGAGCCTGCAGATCCGCGTGCTGGTTCTGGGTGATCTGTAACAATTGCACAATGTTATCCAACATCATATTCATCGATCTGGCAACCTGGTTGATTTCATCCCGCCCCGGTATCTCAGCACGCGCGCTCGTATCTCCTTCAGTAATACGCCTTGTGAGCGACGCCAAACGATGCAACGGGCGCGTGATGGTACTATTTACAACCAGGGCCGCCAGCAAGATGATGAGCAAGACGAAGAAGAGCGCGATTGCTGTCGAGATCAAAATGGGCTGCGATAGTGATGGTCCGACCGATGTGACGGTCTTGCCTGTAACAACTGCGTCATCAACGACGCGCTGCCAGCTATTGCTGAGCGTCGCATATTCGAGGTTGGCCTGGTAGAGATTGGGATACACTTGCTCATAGAGAGCATTGATCTGGTCTGGCGTTAATTGGGGACGCGCAAGATTTGTCTTAGGATCAGGCTGAATGTAGTTCGTCTCTATATCCTGCAGCTGATTGAGCACTTTCTCTTGCAATTTATCGTACGCGGGCCATTGATGATTAATCACGAGGTTTAGCGCGTCCTGTTGATCCTGGATAACGCCGCTCGTCGGATTGTCACGCTGAATAATGGTGCGGACCGTAGCCATATTAGGAGAATTCGCGAGATCGTATGTGCTGCGGTAATCCTTCAACGTTTGCTGAAAGTCCGCCTCGCGCGACAGGATATCACCGTTAATCAATGCACCCGAAGCACTGAGGGAGGGGTCCTGGATACTTCGGCTCAGACTGGCAAAAATATTGTTGTGCAGCGTCTGCGTGAGCGCATTCATACGCTCAAGATTGTCTTGCTGCTGCGATGCGATACTCTGCGCATCAAAACTCGTCGCTACAGCCTGACCACGCTGAGTCAGCGAAGAAAGATAGAAGTTTCCAAGTATGAGAATGATAATACCTGGTACAATTGCCGCAATTGCAAATATGACGGCGAGGCGACGGAAAATCGGTATATTGCTCAATATTTTGAACATAGAATAGTGACCCCTTCTCAAACCAGTAGACGACTCTTGGCACGATGCAGCGTTCCCCTGCCATACTCCGTAATGCGAATGCGATTCTTGTGGAATAATGTACCAGATTAGCATATTCTGTCAAGTTGATGAGCCTTGCTACTCAGCTTTCACTGTCCAATCAAGGCTAGCGAGGGTTGTCATCTTCATATTTATCCAACCCTCTTCTCTCTTTCTACCTCTTGTGCGCGGCTCTACAGGAGTAACTAGCGGTCAATCCTATTTTTCGCATAAAGATTCTATTAAAATTGGTGCTATCTAACAGCAATAAGGGATGTATCCCAAGAGTACTAATTCCCTAGACGCTTCACGCGGATAATGGCATTGACACTGTATACTACTTAAGCCCCTTTCCCGCTACACGAAAAAGTCACAAAGTTCATAAATATTTTGCATATATATGCAAATTGCAAAATAGGTGCCATTTTTATTAGACACGTATATAACTTCCATGCTATACTTCTTGCATAGCCACCATTGTTCATCAGCACATTAACGGAGAATTGTTAACATGACTACGAGTGAACGTAGCTCGGAGACCTTCAGTGTAAAAAGCACTCAGGAAAAAATTGCAGAGCTGCATGATTTGAAGGAGGCCACCAAACTGGGTGGCGGACTGGCTCGTATCGAGGCTCAACATAAAAAAGGGAAGCTTACGGCGCGCGAGCGCCTTGATCTCTTGCTTGATCCCGATACATTTAATGAGCTAGATATGTTTGTTACGCACCGCGCTACGGATTTTGGCCTGGATGAACAGCGCATTCCCGGCGACGGAGTTGTTACGGGGTATGGGCAGATCGATGGTCGCCTGGTCTACGTTTTTTCGCAGGACTTCACCGTCTTCGGCGGCTCGCTCTCGGAGGCGCATGCCGAGAAGATCTGCAAGGTTATGGATCTCGCGATGAAGAATGGTGCTCCGGTTATTGGCCTGAACGATTCGGGTGGCGCGCGTATCCAGGAGGGCGTGGTGAGCCTGGGAGCTTACGCCGACATTTTCTTGCGCAATACCCTGGCCTCCGGCGTCATTCCGCAGATTTCGGCCATTATGGGTCCGTGCGCGGGCGGTGCCGTTTACTCACCTGCTATTACTGACTTTATCTTCATGGTTGAGGAAACGAGCTACATGTTCGTGACAGGCCCCAATGTGGTGAAGGCGGTGACGCACGAGGATGTGACTTTCGAGGCTCTGGGCGGCGCTCGCGTACACAATAGCGTGAGCGGGGTGGCGCACTTCGCCTGCCCCAGCGAACCGGACTGCATCCGCATGTTGCGCCAGTTGATGAGCTTCATCCCCTCTAACAATCTGGAGGATGCCCCGCGCATTATTCCTACCGATTCGCCCAAGCGCGTCGCGGAAGAGCTGGATACCATCATCCCTGACAATCCCAGCAAACCCTACGATATGAAGCAGGTTATCGGCCATATCGTCGATGATGGCGACTTTTTTGAGGTCCAGCCTCTCTTCGCTCCCAATATCCTGATCGGCTTTGCTCGCTTGAACGGTCGCTCCATCGGCATTGTCGCCCAACAGCCGCGCATGAAGGCTGGCTCGCTTGATATGAACGCGGCGGACAAGGCGGCGCGCTTCGTCCGCTTCTGCGACTGCTTCAACATTCCCATTATCACGTTTGAAGATGTGCCCGGCTTCCTACCCGGCGTGGACCAGGAGCACGGCGGCATCATCCGCCACGGTGCCAAACTGCTCTACGCTTACTGCGAGGCAACGGTTCCCAAGATCACCGTGATTACGCGCAAAGCCTATGGCGGTGCCTACGACGTGATGAGCAGCAAGCATGTACGCGGCGATATCAACTATGCCTGGCCGACCGCTGAGATCGCGGTGATGGGACCGGAGGGCGCGGTTAATATCCTCTTCAAGGGTGAGATCGATGCCGCCGATGATCCGGCGCAGCGACGCAAGGAACTGATCGCCGAATATACACAGATGTTCGCCAGTCCCTATATCGCCGCCAGCCGTGGCTATATCGATGAGGTGATCGAGCCCAGCATGACGCGCATTAAGCTGATCAATGCGCTGGAGATGCTGAAGAATAAGCGTGATACCAATCCGCCGAAGAAGCACGGCAACATTCCCCTTTAGTTGTTTCAACCCCAAATGGGTTGAAGAAGGGCAGAAACCGCGTCGCTTCCGGTGGAAAAAAGTTTACGCTTAAAAAATTATCAAGTCAAGTGCAAATGCACCAGTGCACCAGTTTAGTTAAAAGGTACGGTGCATGCGTCGATCGCCAGTTCGACGCATGCACCGTACCTTTTTGAACATGCTTACACCGCAACTGATGCACCCCCCAAAACTGAGCCTTGCCGCCGTTCACATAGAAATTATAAGATGCTGTCATGTAAACACGCATATTTCAGGGAGGCGTACTTATGTCAACTGATACCACGGCAAACGTTGCAGATGGCGGCGCGCCCACGCCGATGGGCCGTATTGCGGTCACAACTCATCATAATGATAACAATCGCACAGGGGCCAATCTACAAGAGACTATTCTCACGACGGCAAACGTCAATCCACAAAAGTTCGGCAAGCTGTTTGAGCGCCAGGTTGATGGACAGATCTACGCTCAGATCCTCTACGTAAATCAGGTGAATATTCCCGATGTGGGAGTTCGCAATGTCGCGTACGTGGCAACCATGCACAATTCGGTGTACGCTTACGATGCCGATGATCCTGCCGCAACTGAGCCACTATGGAAGCGCGAGGTGTTGCATCCATCGGTCTCGTTGCCAGACGGGCGCATTGGTTCCGGCGATGACTATCACGATATCGCGCTGGAGGTCGGCATTCTCAGCACGCCCGTTATCTCCCTCGAACAGAACGCGCTCTATTGCGTTGCCGCCACCTGCTTCGGTCCGCCCGCTCCAGATGCTGAAAAGCACCAGCCAGATACGCCCGATAGTGTTCAGAACTACGCCCATTTCCTCCATGCTCTGAACCTTGAGACGGGAGAGGATTTGCTCGATCCCGTGCAGCTCGCCGCCAGCATTCCCGGAACTGGCTACGTCGGAGGCGACAATCGCGGCGATATTATCGTGGATGGGCAGGTGACGTTTATCAGCAACCGGCAGAACCAGCGCGCGGCGCTCCTGCTCTCGAAGAATACCATCTATATCGCGTTCGCGGGCTACGAGGATACCGATCCCTATCACGGCTGGATACTTGCCTACGATGCGCAGACCCTGGAGCAGGTCGCTGTCTTTAACACAACTGCCAATGGCAAACAGGGAGGCATCTGGCAGGCAGGCCAGGGACCAGCGGCTGATAACGATGGCAACATCTATATGATGACGGGAAATGGGTCGCCAACGCAGCCAACACCGACTCCCAATGGTTCTTTGCTCGGAGATTGCGTGGTCAAGCTCAACCCAGGGCTCAGAGTTTTGGATTGGTTCCTTCCCTACAACTTTCCAGATCTCTATAACGCGGATAACGATGTTGGCTCGTCCGGCCCGATGCTGATACCCGGCACTAACTTCCTGATCGGAGGCGGGAAAGAGGGTAAGTTCTTCCTCTTCGACAAAAATAAGATGGGCCATTTTGTTTCGACTACGAATAACAATGCCCAGATTTTGCAGTGGTTCTACGTCATTCCGCCGGAGGATCTCAATGACCCCTACACCATGAGATTCCAGAAAACGCACCATATTCACGGCGGTCCCATCTTCTGGATCGGTCCTATGGGCGCGTGGCTCTACATCTGGGCGGAAGATGATGTGCTCAAGGCGTTCCAGTTCAAGAATAATCGCTTCCCCACAACGCCGATGCCGCCGAAGCCTGCTCCTCCCAATAAAGGGAAATCGTTCCCCGGCGGCTTCCTGGGCACGACGGCTTCGAAGGCCGCTAACGTGCCGGTCCCTGACTGGATCGCTATGCCCGGCGGTGCCATCTCGCTATCCGCCAATGGAGCCAAAGCAGGGACGGGCATCGTCTGGGCCTCTCATCCTCATGGACTGGTGCCAAACTCGAACGTCGATGCGAACCAACATGTGGTGAAGGGCATTATGCGCGCTTACAACGCTGAGAACCTGACCAAAGAACTCTGGAATAGCGAGGTGAATCCACGCGATAGCATCGGCAATTTCGCCAAGTTCAATCCGCCCACCGTCGCGAATGGCAAAGTCTACCTGGCGAGCTTTGGCAACGTGCCTATCCCCTCGGGCGGCGACGCGCGGAAACTACAGCCCCAGGATATAGAAAAGATCCAGGCAAGCTACCACTTCTCGGTGTATGGCCTACGCTGAGCCTTCCACAGTAGGGATGGGGCTTGCCCCCATCCGGCCCGGCAAGAATAATCACCCTCGGGAGTGAAGGTCGCGAGGAACCGGATGTTCTCTCACAGACACATTTTTTGCTCAATTCTGATATTGGACTCCGGTTGCCTGGTTGGTAAAATGGGTTTTCATGACGTTTGACAGAGCACTACCCCAATATCTCTCATTTGAAAAGTGTTCGTGAGAGAAAGCACCGCTATCCAGGCCGCATCTTTACGTCAATAGCCAGGAAGTCCCCTCTTTCCCCGCAAATTTTGCCGTTGCCGCAGATAAGCATATACTATACACGCACACGGCGACTCTTCTCACGTTCTATAACAAAGAGCCCGGCATTTCAGAGACCAATACCAGCAATGTTATGTTAATTGAAATATTGAAAGATTTTATTGACAAGTACTATGACGAGAGTCGGCATG
The DNA here is from genome assembly GCA_030854195.1 of Chloroflexota bacterium. Classification (GTDB taxonomy): domain Bacteria; phylum Chloroflexota; class Ktedonobacteria; order Ktedonobacterales; family Ktedonobacteraceae; genus JACDAE01. The sequence continues at coordinate 6,048 of JALYTQ010000038.1, read as the reverse complement.
ATCGCATATTTTTGCGGTAGGAAGGGGGGTTTATGCTGAACGTGTCCCAGTTTCGCTCGCGCTTCTCGCGACGCTTCCTGCGCCATGTCTTCTATCCGGCCCCTGTTCCGCTGCTGCGCACACGCGCGTTCTGGTGCGCGCTGGGCTGTGTGATCCTGGCAACGCTGCTCTTTGCGGGCTTCTTCATTCTCTATCTCACAAGCTCGCAGGACGCCTTTCTGACGCACGCCGAAGACCTCGGCATTATGGACCAGGCGCTCTGGAACACATTACACGGACACTTCCTGCTCCAGACCGTGTGCAACGGCGTGACCGATACGAACTGCTACAGCATCGGCGGCGTCTCGCGCTTTGCAATTCACTTCGAGCCAGTGCTGCTTCCCGTTTCGCTGCTCTATCTGTTCGCATCCTCTCCCAAGGCGCTGCTCATCCTGCAAACAGTGATCGTCGCCAGCGGAGCTTTTCCCGCCTTCTGGCTTGCGCGCCTGCGCTTGAGAAACGAATGGGCTGGCGTGGCCTGCGCGCTACTCTATCTCTTGTATCCCGCCCAACAGCAGGCGACGGTCTTCGACTTTCATGCTGTGACCTTTACGGCCTCATTCCTGCTCTTCACGCTGTATTTTCTTTACACGCGCCGAACAGGTTGGCTGTTCGCTTTCGCGCTGCTCTCGATGGCCTGTAAGGAGGAGATTCCAGGCATCATCGCGCTGCTCGGCCTCTGGTCCTGCGTCTTTCAGCATCGCTGGAAGAGTGGGCTCGCCCTTACGTCATTGGCATGCGCCTGGGTAGTCATCAGCCTGTTCATGACTCATGCCTTCAGCCCGACCGGACATTCGTTGCTCGCCTCTCGCTACGCTTACCTGGGGAGCAATCCCGTTCAAATCGCGCGTAGCGTTTTGCTCCACCCGCTCGCACTGGTGAAGCAGCATGTGCTCGAACCGAGCCACCTGTTCTACCTGCGCACGCTGTTTACCCCGCTCGGCTATCTTGTCCTGCTGGCTCCCTGGGTGCTCGTTCTGGCGCTGCCGACGTTGGCCCTGAACCTGCTCAGCACGGATGCGCAGATGTACAGCGGACTGTTTCAATATAACGCGGAGCTCGTTCCCATCCTCATCTTCGCGCTGATCGAAGCGCTCGTGCTTCTGCAATGGCTCGTCCAGGGCAGTGCTGTCTGGATAGGGAGCCACGCGGAGAGCGGTAAGGGCGGGCGGCTACTGGTGGCAACGTGGCAAAAGCCACTGAAGCGCGCAGCCCTGCTGCTCCTGCTAGTAGGCTATGTCTTCTTTAATATGGTACGCGCCGATGCCGTGCATGCCGTGATGCCCTTCTCGCAGGGCTTCGCCTGGCCGCGCCCCTCGGCGCATACGCTACTGGCCCAGGCGATTCTACGCGACCTGCCTCCGACCGCTTCGGTCTCGGCCCAGTCCGCGCTTGTCCCGCATATCAGCCACCGCACCCATATCTATCTCTTTCCCTATGCCGATAGCGTCGCAGATTATGTCGTGCTCGATGTGACAGACGATCCCTACCCATTTGTAAACTCGCTGGACTATATCCGCGAGGTGAAGAAGCTTCTGCTGGGTGGGAGCTATGGCGTCGTTGTCGCCCAGGACGGGTACCTGCTTCTGAAGCGTGGTCTCCCGACTCCTGGCATCTCTGCATATCCGGCCATGCGCGTGAACACGGATGTCAGCCTGGTGGCACCGAAGCTGCCTGAGCAGTTCTGCTCCTACATCGCGACGCCGCCCGCTGGTAAAGTCCCCGTACAGGTCGTATTCTCGCAGCCCGGTTCCCCCTCTGCACGCCTGGATCTCGTAGGTTTCACGCTGCAGGCACCCGCTACGCTGAGCCTCGCGACCTCTTACCTGTCTATCACGACGTCATGGCGGGTGCAGAACCCGCTAAAGACGCCGCTTCAACTGGTGGTCCTGCTCATCGATAAAAATGGCCAGGAACACTTTGTGAGCAGGGATGTCCCCTCGCTCTTCTGGTGCCAGACTAATACCTGGAAGCCTGGAACGATCATCAGCGTGACAAGTCGCGTTTTCTCTCTGGCGGGCCTCCACCTCCCAGATGGACCCGCGCACATAGCTCTCGCACTGGTCCCCCTGCTGCAATCGAGTAGTCAATTAATGGACGTGCAGGCCCGGCTCCCCCTCCAGGTTCTCCACGCTCCAACAACCGTCAGTTCATCGAAGGACACGCGCGCCCTCCAGTTGTTACCATTGACATTGGTTCCATAGGAGATGGCTGGGCGCGTCCCGAGCTTTATTGTGTAGAGCGGGCTGGAACATCTCCAGCGCGACTCGTTCCCTGGAAAGTTGAGTATCCAATGTAGAGATATCAGGAAATATTAAGAGTCAGTAATACAAGATCATTACCTGCTCTTCCCTTTCTTAACCACATCTCAACAGTTTGTAGCCATTACTCTCACCCTGCTACCTGTATGCTTGCTAGAGACATCCATTGGAATTCATGGATCTACTATCGGCCATATGAATAGTTATATATGCAAATAATTGCATTTATACACCTATCTTAATTAAGGAGCTGTAGAGCTATGTCATTTTCGCGGCGACGACTCCATTTCGCTGCTATAAGCGGGTTAGCAATGTTCTTTTTGCTTTCTCTCAGCCTTGGAGTGACCAACAATCCTGCTTTTGCTTCACCACGCGCCTCGTCTCTCTCTTCATCCAGCGCGCAGATGAGCAAAGCGGCAGCAGCGGCGAATACTGCTGTCACAACTTATAAAGAAGACAATTCTCGTTCAGGCAACCATACAACTGAGACAACCCTCAATACGAGCAACGTCAACCAGAACAGCTTCGGCAAGCGGGTCTCCTACCCTCTTGATGGGCAGTCGTATACTCAACCGCTTTACCTTCCCAATACTACGATCGGGGGCGCAACTCACAATGTGGTCTACGTCACGACTGAGCACGACAGCGTCTACGCCTTCGATGCTGACCAGACCAGCGCGACCGCTCCACTCTGGCACGTGAACTTTCTCAATCCGCCTTCGGTGGTCTCGCCCTCCAATACGGATGTCACCTGCAACGACATGGTTCCAGAAGACGGTCTGAGTGGAACGCCAGTGATCGATAGGAACACCGGGACGCTCTACGTCGTTGTCATGACGAAAGAGGGCAGCAACTTCATCTACCGTCTGCACGCGCTCGATGTCGAGACGGGGAAAGAGAAGGCTGGCAGCCCTGTGCAAATTTCGGCCACGGTTTCGGGTACAGGCGCGGGTAACGTCGGCGGTAAGATCACATTCAACGCGAAGACGGAGCGCCAGCGCGCCTCCCTCGTTTTCGCCAACAATAACGTCTACATCGCCTGGGGCTCGTTCTGCGACACCGATCCTTATCATGGCTGGATCATGAGCTACTCCTACAGCGGATCAAAATTCACGCAGACCGCTATCTATAATGCCACACCTGCCGGCGCGCGCGGCGGTATCTGGGGCGCGGGCGGCGCGCTTTCCGCCGATAGCAACGGCAACATTTACTATATCAGCGGCAACGGCGATTTCAACGCCAATACGGGCGGAGCAAACTATGGCGATAGCTTTGTCAGGCTCAACTCCAAACTTCAGGTACAGGACTACTTCGCGCCCTTCAATCAGCAGTGTCTGGAGAACGAAGACGCCGATCTGGGCTCGGGAGGTGCGTTGCTCATTCCCAGCATGAACCGCGTTATCGGCGCAGGTAAAGAGGGACGCATCTATGTGCTCAATATACAGAATCTGGGCCACTATAATACCGTTGCTAATCCCTGTAACAACCAGTCACCTACCAACATCGATAAGATCGTCCAGGAGCTGCCCCCCTCGACTATCGGCGGAATGTATAGCAACGCCGCCTACTGGAAAAAATCCACGGGACAGCAATACGTCTACTTCGCGGGTGCCAACGATAGCGCCAAGATGTTCGCGCTGAACAGCAACGGCACGCTCTCTACCGCTCCCCTATCGAAGTCACCGCAGACCTTCGGTTTCACCGGCGGCAATCCTACCGTCTCTAGCAATAATGGTACCGCTGGCACAGGCATTGTCTGGACGGTCGATCCCACGCCAGCGCTGCGCGCATACGATGCGACCGATCTAACGAAACAGCTCTACAGCAGCACACTGAACTCTACGCGCGATGGCATGGATAGCTATGTGAAGTTCAGCACTTCAACCGTCGCCAATGGCGAGGTCTTTGTGCCGACAAAGACGGCTCTCAACATATACGGGCTGATCTCGAACAGCAGCACGACGCCGACGCCAACGACCCCAACACCAACGACGCCGCCATCACCGACGCCTGCAACAACGGCCTACAACAACGTTGGCACCAGCAACGACAATGCAACAACTGCTGCTAACTTCGACGGTGCGGGCAATAGCTACTCCGCAGTGGCGCTGGGAGCCGATGGCATCTCCGCTGGCGGCACGGTCAACTCCGATGGCATCGCCTATACCTGGCCCGGTGCCAGTCCTGGTACGGCCAACGACTACCTGGCTAATGGGCAGAAGATAAATATCGCGCCGGTCGCAAACGCCGATCACCTGGGCTTCCTGGGCTCCGCAACCAACGGTGCGAGCAGCGGTACAGTGACGATTACCTATGCAGATAACACAACGCAGCAGGTTACGCTGGGCTTTACCGACTGGTCTGTAGCAAAGACCTCCTTCGGCAACTCTCTTGTCGCGGTAATGACCTATCGCAACACCAAAAGCGGCCAGCAGACGCTGACAAACTACCTGTTCTCAGCCAGCTTTGCCTTACAGGATGGCAAAACCGTCCAGAGCCTGACGCTTCCGGCAACGACGACCGGTGGTCAGCTCCACGTCTTCGCGGTCGGCACCAGCTCGCTGAAGGCACCCATCTACAACAACGTCGGCATCACCGACGACGGAACGATGAATCCTGGTTTCGACTCGGACAATGGGAATATCGCTCCCGGCAACTTTGATGGTGGCTACCGGAGCTATTCCGCGCAGGCGCTACAGGCTGACGGGATTACTCCCGGCTGGTCGATCACCAACAACGGCACCACCTATACCTGGCCCAATATCGCCGCCAGCGAAGCCGAAAACTACCTGGCCAATGGTCAGACGCTCGCCGTCTCGCCCGTCAGTCAGGCAAATACGCTGGGACTGCTTGGATCGGCGGTCAACGGCGCGGCGTCCGGTACAGCGACGATTACCTATACCGATGCCACAACGAAGTCGTTCACGCTCGGCTTTACCGACTGGACGACGAAGACTGTATCCTTTGGCAATAGTCTTGTCGCAACGATGCCCTATCGCGATACGTACAATGGCGGCAGGCAAACGGTTACGACGTACCTGTTCTCGACCAGCGTCCCAGTAGATCCGACGAAGACTGTCCAGAGCGTGACCCTTCCGGCCACGACTACCGGCGGTCAGATCCACGTCTTCGCGGTCGGCACCAGCTCAGCTACCGCGCCGATCTACAACAACGTTGGCATCACCGATAACAACAATGTTGTCCCTGGCAACTTCGATGGCGCGGGCAATAGCTACTCCGCGCAGGCGCTGCAAGCCGCTGGCCTTAACGCGGGTGACAACTCATTCGATCCTACGCGGACCGTGACCTTCACCTGGCCTGGCGTCCCTGCTGGCACGGCGGATAACTACCTGACCACCGGGCAGGTTATTCCGATCACACCGGCGGCGAATGCGACCACCCTGGCCTTCCTGGGATCAGCGGCCAACGGAGCAACTTCCGGTACGGCGACAATCACGTATACCGATGGAACAACGCAGACCTTTACGCTGGGCTTCAGCGACTGGACGCTCAATGGCGGCAAGGTTCAGCCTTCCTTCAATAACAAGATTTCGTATACCGCGTCCTACCGCAGCAATCCACGCGCGGCGGGCGGTCGCGAGAACCTCAAGACGTACGTTTTCTACGCCAGTCAATCTCTAGCGACCGGCAAGACGATTAAGAGTGTGACGCTCCCATCGTCGGTAACTGGCGGTCAGATGCACGTTTTCGCCGTTACCACAAAGTAATTCGCGTAATACATAAAGGG
>JALYTQ010000037.1 GCA_030854195.1 Chloroflexota bacterium | reverse complement strand
GGGCAGCGTTCTCGGTCATTGGGCCGGATGGACGCAAGGCCCATCCCTACTGAGAGCAGCCGAGAGTGCTAGCACTCGCACGGCATGATTGACAACTAGGCGTTTTCACGCTACTATTATCCCTGGGACGGCGGGTGTTCTCAATACTCATTATTAAGAATAGCCGCGAGGGATGCCCCTTTAGACCCATTGCAATCGTCTAATCATTGGTCGCGCAACGACCAGCAAGGACGCACGTGCGCATGTACGCAATCCGGTGCGCCCGGAGTATGTTATGAGGTGATTGGTATATGCCAACGTACGAGTATCTCTGTCAAGCCTGTAGCCACCGTTTCGAGACGTGGCAGAAAATGATCGAAGATCCTTTAACCATTTGTCCGGAATGCGGAGGACATATTCGCAGGGTTCTCTATCCCGCCGGGATAGTTTTCAAGGGCTCCGGTTTCTATAAAACGGATCACGGCAATAGCGCGCTTCCGCCTTCCAATGGCTCCAACGGCGAGACAAAGCCAACCGAAGAGAAGAGCGGCGAGTCTAAGTCGACCGAGAGCAAGCCAGCCGAGAATGGTCACAAGAGCACGACAGCCAGCGATAGCCCGGCTTCGACACCCGCTGCCACATCTTAGATTTTCAGTAGGGATGGGCCTTGCGTCCATCCGGTTCGGGGAACGCGATCAGGCTAGGGGCAGCGATTTCGGTTATTGGGCCGGATGGAGGCAAGCCCCATCCCTACTTATGCATAAAGGAGTAGTGAGCAATGACAGAATCGGCGCTTGCCGCGATCCAGCGGCAGCAGATCGAGATAGCCGTCGGGGAGCTTCTGCTGAACTCCGACTATTATATGCGCGAGGGCATCGTTGAGCGGCTGCACCATTTGATTGCGCACGCCGATCAGACGCTCGACATCTCACAGTTTAGCGAGATGGCGCGCGAAGAATTAGAGGAACTGAATTTGCTCCCGTCGCAGGAGGGGTAGGCAAAAATAAGTACAGCCGATATTACACGTCTGGCGTAGCATATTTTTACGCAAATTTTAGCTAGAAAGCTCATAATAAGCATTATATTCCATCCAAAATTCCTATAACGTATAGAGTCATGCTATGACGGTCTCCACTACAGTGTATACTGTGATTACACAAACTCTCATGGGGGATAGGAGTGACGCCAGTTGTAGAGGAGATAAAGGGTATGCAGTTGAAACAGAAAAAGACGCAAGAAGAAATCATCCGGGAACTGCAAGGTCAGGTGGATGAACTCACTGCCACCAACCACTCGCTGCAGGATCAACTGGCGCACAAAGAACAGTTTATCGCTATGATTGCGCACGAGCTACGCGGGCCGCTTTCACCTATTATCAATTATGCCCAGATGATAGCGCGTCAGATGCATACTCAAAAAGAAGGTCCTCAGCGCAATGCAGCAGTGCAGCGCCAGACGAACATCATCATCGGCCAGGCACGCCGCCTGACGCGCCTCGTCAACGATCTCCTGGACGCAACCCGGCTCACCTCGGGCCAGTTTACCCTCATGCGCGAAACGTGCGACCTCACCAACATGGTGAAAGAGGCTGTCGAACAGTTGCAGCCCGTTGCGCCCTATCACACCCTGATTGCCAATGTCCCCACTGACCCGATTATAGGGAATTGGGACTGTGGGCGGCTCCAGCAGGCGCTGGGCAATCTCCTCGATAACGCCATCAAATACTCCGATGAGCACACAACCGTCACGGTAAGCGTCCAGCCGATGCAAGAGATCGTTCGCGTCAGTGTCCACAACATGGGCGTGAGCATTCCGGCATCCGAGATCGGCCAGCTTTTCCGTCCGTATGCGCGGCTAGAGGGAGCAGGCAAGCGCCAGGGTTCGGGCCTGGGACTCTACATCAGCAGATCTATCGTCGAGGCTCACAACGGGACATTACGTCTAGAGCCGAACACTGAAGAGACTTCTAGCGAGGAGCCACGCGGCACGACGTTCTCCTTCGATCTGCCACTGTGCTAAACAACCAGTAGGGATGGGGCTGGCCCCCATCCGGCCCAATGACTGAGAACGTTGCCCCTGGCCTGATCGAGTTCCCCGAGCCGGATGGACGCAAGGCCCATCCCTACTGAATACCTGTAGAAACTGACAGGTTTTGCCAGCTATTCTCTCTGCCGCAAAAACTGTTGAAACTGGCGGTACGCTCTGCCCATGACGCGTGTATACTTGCTACTGTGCAGAGGAACCTTACCAGGAGCGGAGCAGCGACTGTCGCCACGTTGATTGTGGAACCCGGCATGGTGCCAGTTGTGCGGCAGAACATTTTCACCAACGCTCATCGTCAGCAAGCGAGGCATGACAGCTAAGCGCGTGAAGCGTTCTCTCGCGACGTGGCATCGGATATGCCGCCGATGGTCCGCGCTGATAAGGGAACCTGATTGTGCATACGCAATTACTAATGAGGAGGGAACAAGACATGGGACAATGGGCTTATAAAGTTGTTTACATCGATTATCGTGGACGTATCTCTTCAGAGGGTCACGAGACATTGATTGGCAACGAGAGGCGCAGCGCCTTCGCGCGTCGCTACATGAACGATCTGGGCCGAGAGAACTGGGAGCTGGTTGGCATTCAGCCGCTGACCGCCAACTCCGCGTACTACATCTTCAAGCGTCCGGCGCAGGAGAGCGACTACGCCGAACCGACGCCGCCAGCAGCCGCGCAGGAGACGCCGCCGACACAAGCAACGACGGGCGGTACACCAACGATCGAAACGGCCTGAACTTTCGCAAGTAGAGAGACAAGCGTACAGAGCAACGAAAATGGCGCTTGTCTCTACACCTCGCTATTCTGTAAAGCGAACTGCTCGAACATAGCCTCCCACACCTCCTGATTTTCAAGGCGTTCGCGGGGATCAGCCACGCGCGCGTTGATCGACTCGAAGAGGCTACACAGCAGACGATGAAGCACCATCGTCGCCTCGTCGTAAAAGCCCTCCGCCTTTTGCATTTCGCCGCTAAGCACCTCGTAACAGAGCGCCGTAAAACTCTCCACATCGATATGATTCTGCTCGACCTGGAAATCGTAGGTACCCATCTTGCACAGATTCTCGTTGATCATCAGCGTGCGCAGCGTATTGGAGTCCAGTTCGGCACCGTTGGCGCGCCACATTTCAACCAGGGCATCCATCGTCCAGTTGACAAACACGACCAGGGCGGGAAGCTGCTCCATCGGAGTTCGGCGCTTCACCCATTCCTGCTCCATACGACTGATCAGATTGAGGAGTTCAAAGTCCTCCAGGCGCATCCTCTCGGCGGGCGCGGGCAGGTGAACCTTATTATCGGTAACGGCATGCGAACTATTTGCGCGCATATCCTGTTGTGGAGCCACCAGGAGGAACTTCTTTTGCACGAGCTGCTCCAGTTCGCGTGCCACCTCTAATTCGGGACGGCGGAGCGCGCTGGCGATCCGGCGCACCCTATGGTAGAGATTGACATGCGTAAAGAGCTCCAGCGTGCGCATCTCGAAGCGCATCGTAAAGGGAATAGCGGGCGACATCACCAGTGACGTGCGCATCCCCTGGGGCAGCGAGCGTATCAGGCTGTCCCATTCATCGCTGTAGCGGATCATCTCCATCGTTACGCGCATAACCTCGATATCCAGCGAGAGCTCCTTGTAGGGGAGAAGCTTATAGACGCTGGGACTGGGAATAAACTCGTAGGTACCCTCTTTCCACATCGCCAGTTCGCGCGCGGTCCACAACGCCTTTGTGCGCAGCGCATCCTTCAACTGCTTCTCGGAGATGGCCCCACGTGCTATCAGGCGTTCGCCGATGCGCTTGCCGAAGGGGTCCTGCAGCTGTTGCGAGAACTCCTCCTCGATATGCTGATAGGTCGTCATACCCAATTGCTGCAACACATCGCCCAGCGTCAGCGCGCCGGGATCGAACTCGGAGCAATTAGCCATCTTACCTTCATTGAAGTAGATAATACCCATGCGCCCGGTGCTCTGCTTGAGATTGATGGCCCCGGTCATCCCCCCCAGTTCCATCACCTGCAAGACCTCGACCAGGCCAAAATCCCTGAGTAAGCCGGACAGCACCGTGCCTGTGGTCATACTGCCCCCATGAGCCTGAACGCTTCAGGTGCACTACCAATATCATTTTGTAGCATGTGACTCAAAACCTTGATATAAGAGAAAAGCAGCACTCAACATGGAGCGCTGTACTCAGCATTATAACACACGATTACACCCCTCACGAGGTTTCACCATCAAGCAATCCGAGCAGGCACAGCTATCATCTTTTTTCCTTGCCAGCTATCTTCGTAGAGCAAAGTATACATGTTTATCTATATACTGGTCAAGGGAATAGATGAGCACGCCATTGTCTTTCTACACACTCTATACGCTGCAAGAACCGTGCCAGAACGTGTGCTTTTGTGTGTAGCACACTAGCTCCATTGCGACGCTTGCAGGCGATGTGATATGCTCATCTCACTTCAAATTATCTCTCATACAAGGAGCTTCATTATGCCGAACTGGGAATATTGCGCGCTCACCAACGACGCGACCAACCTGTATTATTTTCAATATCAAAACACCGGCATGTCCACTGATAGCCGCCAATACAACGTCAATCTCTGGGCGGCCTCGATCGCCACTCTTGGCTCGCTTGGGTGGGAAGTAGCCAACATCGCGCACACGCCCGGCGGCGTCACCTGGTATTTCAAGCGCGCTATTGAGCAGGACAACAAGCGCTTCGCTTTGCCGTAGCAAGCAATTCGTCGTTTTTGGATTTTCTCTAGTTTACAAGACGCCTCTGTTGCAAACGCACGCGCTCCCATGTGAACAGACGCTTGATGAGCGTGCGTAGCGCAAAGATCGCGACGAACATGAAAATCTGCTGCCATGTACGAAGTTCTATCGTCCTTAAAAGGGTGCCAGCGAGTTTGAAGCTGAGGCCAGGTATCCAGTCCAAAGTTTAAAAAGTGCTTCCAATTTTTCTCGCCCTATGTGCCTAAATTGTCGTTTAACGATGTATTTTGTTTTTATAGACACGCTAATATGGGCGAGAAAGTTACAAAGCTATAGAGAAATCAGGTCTGTTCTGAGGCATTAACTGCTCAGTACGCTCGCGACCAGGCCGTCGATGCCAGCGATGTTCCCGCTCAATTCCGGGGGAATGGCATAGCGAGTGGCGAGATACGCGGGACTGGTGTAGCTCGCCCACACCTGACCTCCGTTCCCTTGCCAGACCAGGACTTTGAGTGGGAGATCGAGCGCTAGAAGCGGCGAGGCGATCATCAGGGGAGTGCCCCCCTTTGGATTTCCAAAGATCAGCACATGGGCTTCTTGCATTGTGAGTCCAACGCGTTGCGCCTCCCCACTATGGTTGATGTGCGCAAATATCGTGAAGCCCCGGCTGTGTATCGCCTCTTGAAGACGGTTCAGCGTCTCCTCCACCGGGAATGGACTGGATTTTGTGGTAATACCTTCTACTGATGGTGGTGTTGTCGAAGCGTCGCTACTCATCATACATCTCCTCTTATGAGTATCTTTAAAAGAATTGCTTATGCTGAAGGATAGCATACTAAATGGGCATGTGCAAAATACTGCCCTTCAAGTTCAGCGAGGTATGCAACAAAGGTCTACTAATCTCTCGAAATGGCGTGCTATAATCACTCCTATGAGCATCAAAAATAAGATCGCAATCATTACAGGCGCGGGACGCGGCGTGGGGCGCGCCACCGCTCAGCTCTTCGCACGCGAGGGCGCGCAGGTGGTTCTTTTCAGTCGCACGCAGGCACACCTCGACGAAGCGGCGGCCAGCATCAACGGCGCGGGTTGCCTGGCGATCGCGGGAGATGTCTCGCGGGAAGAGGACGTGCAGGCGCTATTCAGGACGGTGCAAGAGACGTATGGGCGGGTCGATATTCTCGTCAACTGCGCGGGCCTGGTGGCTGTACGCCCTTTCGCGGAGATGGATACGGCTACCTGGGATAGTGTGCTGGGCGTCAACCTGCGCGGCACTTTTCTGTGTTGTCGCGAGGCGTTCCGCGTCATGATGCAGCAGAGGCACGGAGTTATTGTCAATATATCCTCGCTATCGGGCGTGAAGGGCGTGGAGAAGTTCCCCGGTTTGAGCGCGTACAACGTCTCAAAGTCGGGCGTGGCGAGTCTGACGGAGATCCTGGCCGTGGAGGGCAAGCCGCACAACATTCGCGTCTGCGCGGTCAGTCCCGGTGCCGTCGATACCGAGATGTTGCGCCAGGCCGCTCCCCATCTCAAGGCCGGGATGACGCCCGACGATATGGCGCAGGTCCTCCTCTTCCTGGCCGACGACTCCGGTAGGATGCTGAGCGGCAGCAATATCGAGATCTTCAGTAACGCGTAATCCGTGCGAGCAGGCCATCTTCGCTCGGATGGGTTTGTGCAGAGGAGATAATTATGGTCTATCTAACGCGACGTGTGACCTTTAGCGCGGCGCATCGTCTGTGGAGCGAGCATCTTTCCGAGGCGGAAAACTACGAGATTTATGACAAGTGTGCTAATCCAAACGGGCACGGCCACAATTATATTATGGAGGTCACGGTGCGCGGCGAGCCTGATACGCGCACGGGCATGCTGTTGAACCTGACTACTATGAAGCAGATCATCAACGAGCAGGTGGTGGATGATGTGGATCACAGGCACCTCAACTATGATGTGCCCTGGCTGGAAGGAATTGTACCGACCGCCGAGATGCTGGCGATCAAGTTCTGGGAACGCCTGCAGCGCGGCTTCCCGCCCGGCCTGTTGTACGAGGTGAAGCTGCACGAAACCGAAAACAATATCGCGTTCTACCGGGGAGAGGCATGAGAATCGCGCTGGTGGCTCCGCTCGTCACGACTATTGCCCAACCATACGTAGGCGGCTCGCAGGCGCTGGTAGCGGAGCTTGCGCGAGGTCTGCTCCAGCGCGGGCACCAGGTGACGCTCTTCGCCAGGGCAGGCTCCTCGGTGCCGGGCGTGACGATCGAAAGCCTGGCTGTGCCGGAGTCGGTGCGACCCGCGAACTTCTCCCACGCCGATCAGGAGCGTCCAGCCGACGCTGGCTTCTTCGCCCAGAGCAATATCTTCTTGCAACTTTTTCTCGCGTTGCAGAGGCGATACGAGGAATTTGATATCATCCACGCCCACGCCTTTGATTGGCCCGCGTTTGTCTGTAGCGCGCTCGTCCATAGTGTGCCGGTCGTGCATACGCTGCATCTGCCCGCCGTGTCGCCTGAAATCAACGAGGCGCTGCGCGTCCTGCATCAGCAGGGCCATCCCCTGACCTTGATTACTGTGTCGCATGCCTGTGCACGCACCTATGCCGCCTACACGCCGCTCGACGCCGTTATCTACAATGGACTGGACCTCGACGCCATCCCTTTCGCGGCCTCCGTACCTGCCGACGCGCCGTTGCTCTTCGCGGGCCGTATCGCGCCGGAAAAGGGCGTTGAAGCGGCCATAGAGATCGCGTTGCAAGCCAACTGTCGCCTCTTGCTAGCAGGCGGCATCTACGATCGGGACTACTATGAAGAGCGCGTCGCGCCGCGCCTGGAGCGGGCTGGTGAGCGCGTCACGTTCTTGGGACAGTTGGAGCACGCGGCGCTCTGGCGGCTGATGGGCCAGGTGAGCGGCCTGCTCTTCCCGAGCGCGTGGGACGAGCCGTTCGGACTGACGGCGGTCGAAGCTATGGCCGCTGGCACCCCGGTTATCGCCTTCCGTCGCGGTGCCGCCGAGGAGATTATTCGGCACGACGAAATGGGCTTTCTTGTCGCTCCGGGCCATATCGCGGAGGCCGCCGCCCTGGTTGCTGAACTGCCGCGCCTCGTCCGCGCTCAGTGCCGGGCGCATGTCGAGCAGCATTTCTCCTTTGGACATATGCTCGATGAGTACGAGCGCGTGTATTATACGTGTTCTTCATCAGTGCCGAAGGTTTCCTTTAGCTAGACGCGCAACCAGCCTACGTTTTATAATAATAGAAAGTCCGGCACATGTTGGGGTAGGGGAGATTTTCATGACGTTTACGCTGTTATAAGCAGGAGAAGAGAGGAGCAACGCGATGGAATATAGGCAGCTCGGTGGTTCTGGTCTGAAAGTTTCCGCCCTGAGCTTTGGAACGGCTACTTTTGGCGGCGGAGACGCTTTTTTTAGCGCCTGGGGAAATACCGATGTGGATGAGGCAAGGCGTCTGGTCGATATTTGCCTGGAGGCAGGCGTCACCCTGTTCGATACGGCGGATGTCTACTCTGGTGGCCTGTCGGAAGAGGTGCTTGGCAAGGCGATCGCGGGACGGCGGGACCAGTTGCTGCTTTCAACGAAGGCAACCTTCCGCATGGGCGATGGACCAAACGAATTGGGTTCCTCGCGCTATCATCTGATCCGCGCCTGTGAGGACAGTTTGCGCAGGCTGAACACTGACCATATCGATGTCTACACGATGCATGGCTTCGACGCGCTCACCCCTGTCGAAGAGACGCTGCGCACGCTCGATACGCTGGTACAGAGCGGCAAGGTGCGCTATATCGCCTGTTCCAATTTCTCCGGCTGGCACCTGATGAAGTCGCTTGCCACCGCGCAGACCTATGGCTGGACGCGCTACGTGGCCCACCAGGCGTTTTACTCCCTGGTCGGGCGCGAGTACGAATGGGAACTGATGCCGCTCGCCCTTGACCAGAAGGTTGGCACGATTATCTGGAGTCCTCTAGCCTCGGGAGTGCTTTCGGGCAAGATTCGCCGCAACCAGCCAGCTGCGGAGGGTAGTCGCGTGCAGCAGATAGGCTCAGAGGGATTACACATCCCTTATGAGAAGGTGTACGAGATCGTGGACGTGCTCGACGCCATAGGCGAGGAGACAGGCAAGTCGGTCTCGCAGATCGCCCTGAACTGGCTGTTGCAGCGTCCCACGGTGGCAAGCGTCATCGTTGGCGCTCGCAATGAGGAGCAGCTCAAGCTCAATCTTGGTGCCGTTGGCTGGAATCTCACCGCCGAGCAGGTCGAGAAGCTCGACAGGGCCAGCGAGATACCGACGATCTATCCGTACTGGCATCAGCGGCCCTTTGCCGAGCGCAACCCTTTAGCTGTTCCTACTTATCCAGACCGCCCGTAAAACCCCTGCCCTTTCAGGCATGGGGAGACAAGGCGTTCCTTTTGGCGGCGCGATGGGTAGGGAAAAACGACCTGCAATACAATAGTACCATTCCCTTTGCATCCCCCATCTTTTCTGCTATACTACCTGCGTAGTACATGAAACAACAGAATAATGTTTTTACCCACGGTAAATCGTTTCCGTGGGTAAAACATGAGCGTGTTCGCCAATGTACCCTCTCTTTCCATTGCCAGGAACAAAAACCACGTTTCTAATGGTGAACCGATCGAGAAGCTACCCTGGGGCTCAGGGAAAGTTCAATGCCTGTGGAGGCGGTGTCAGACGGGAATGGCTTCACCGCGTTTTCGCAACCTCCAACGAAACAGGAAAGCCCACTCGCGAGGGTGGGAAGCCCCTGCATTCGATGCGGGGGAGATGTCACAATGAGTAAAGGCGTTCCGCTCAATCAGTCCAGAAACGCCTGACGCTTTCAGCCAACGAACGTCCTTGCTCGCGGCCAGCTTGCACGGAGGAAGCGCGTCGGCTGGCGTCAAGCGGGTTCGGACCTCGGGCGGCTGTCGACGCTTCGTCGGGGGTGATGACCAGGGACTGGGAACCTGCCTGCTGGAGTTCTGCCAGCTCATCTTCAAAGGTCATGAGGGGAATGTTCGCGCCCATTGCCGAAGCGTCCAGCGTTTCGGCGCGCACAATAAGCACGCGCCCGGCCCCCTTCGCGATGTCGGCATTCGTGCCCGAGCGCACGCCCCCGTCCATATAGCGGTGCTCTTCAATGGTGATGGGAGGATA
This sequence comes from Chloroflexota bacterium, assembly GCA_030854195.1. Classification (GTDB taxonomy): domain Bacteria; phylum Chloroflexota; class Ktedonobacteria; order Ktedonobacterales; family Ktedonobacteraceae; genus JACDAE01. The sequence continues at coordinate 13,725 of JALYTQ010000037.1, read as the reverse complement.
GATGCCGGGAACGGCACAACTCGCCGCGACGGCAAGCGTTAAGGGCACACCAGCATTGCGGTCAAATAGCACCCACGCGCCCGTCTGCGTATCAACGGCGATTATAGCGAGTCGTTGCTTATCCGGCCATTCGTGAACGGGCAAACGGGCGGAAATGATCTCCAGGCGTGCTGCTTCGGGCACGGTTTTCACTGCCAGCGCCGCCGCTCCCACCCGCGCTCTTGCCGTTTGAGCATCCGGCGCGCCCGCGCCTGCTGTAAACACTTGCATTAACGTGGCAAAATCGAATGGAACGACCTGCTCTTTGGTCTGCTCGATTGGTTGGAGTTGTAGCGCGTAAAGTGCTTCCAGGTCGAGGCCAGTGGTGATCTGCGCGCCGACCACCGAGCCAGCCGAAGTGCCCACGACCAGGCCAGCATCGGTCACATCCACACCCCCATCGCGTAATCCCAGGAGCAGGCCCGTCTCCCAGGCGATTCCGGTAGTGCCGCCGCCGCCCAGGACGAGCGCTTTAGCTGGTGTTACTTCTGCCATTGATAAACTCCTCAGAAATCAATCCATTTAAAAGACGGAGAGATAGCGTTCGATCTCCCAACTATGCACCTGTTGACAGTACTCTGTCCACTCGATACTTTTCGCGTCGATGAAGCCCTCGTAGATGGAATCGCCCAGCGTCTCGCGCACCAGGGCATCCTCGCGCAATCCTTCCAGCGCCTCGCCCATTGTCGCGGGGAGCAGGCGGGCGCGGGAACGAAAGCGCTCGCTATCGTCTTGCAGGAAGAGATTTTCATCCATCGCCGGTGGTAGGGTCAACTTGCGCTGGATGCCATCCAGTCCGGCACGCAACATCGCCGCCAGGGCGAGATAGGGATTGCAGCTTGAGTCGGTACAGCGTAGTTCGATGCGCATCGATGATTGAGGATCGCTGCTGGGTCGCGGAACACGGATCAGCGCCTGGCGATTTACGCGTCCCCAGTTGATGAAGACGGGTGCCTCGAAGCCGCGCACCAGGCGTTTGTACGAATTGACCAGCGGTGCCAGCAGGACGCACATCCCGCGCGCGTGCGCGAGCTGTCCAGCGATAAAGCAGCGTCCAATCTCAGAGAGACCATACTCGGCTCGCTCATCGACAAAGGCGTTTTTGCCCGTCTCAATGCTCAGCAGTTGCTGATGAATGTGGAGACCGGAGCCATTAACGCCATAAAAAGGTTTGGGCAGGAAGGTCGCGTAGAGGCTATGCTGTGCCGCGATCGACTTGAGGACGTATCTGGCGGTCATCAAGCCATCGGCGATATTGAGGGCATCGGCAATCTCGAAATCGAGCTCGTGCTGACCGGCGGCGACCTCGTGATGGCTGGCCTCGATGATGATGCCCATGTGTTGCAGGGCGTGCACCATCTGGCGACGCACAACCGTCGCGGCATCGGTCGAGAGGTCGAAGTAGCCGCCGTGATCGCGTGGGAGCGGCATGGGCGTCTTGCCCTCGAAGCGCAGGAGGAAGAATTCTAATTCGGGCGCGACGTGAAATTTGAAGCCCATCGTATGCGCCATCTCCAGTGCGCGCAGGAGCGCTGCGCGTGGATCGCCGTCGAAGCGTTCGCCATCGGGCGTGCGTACATCGCAGATGACGCGTGCCACCAGCTCCTCGTCATCGGACTCCTCATCGGCCTCGTAATGCATATCTGACGCGTGGGGTGGGCGCACCTTGCCGGGCAGAATGGCAAACGTCGAAATGTCGGGGTAGAGATACATATCGCTCTCGGCTATGCGCGCAAACCCTTCGAGGGAAGAACCGTCAAACCACTTGCCGCGCGCGATACAATCGGCGAATTGCTCTACAGGAATGGTTACGCACTTCGCCATACCAACAACATCAGTAAATTCCAGATTTATATAGCGCACTCGCTCGCGATCAAGCGTCGCCAGGACCTGGTCCTGTGTCACCCCGCGCTGTCTTCCTGCCATACCATTTGTTCCTCTCAGTAGAGCCGTCTAAAGTTCACACCGTAGCATTCTTACATGCCCGCGCTTGATCTGTCAAGACGGGTACCCCCAAAATGGGTTGCTAAGCGTATACGCGTACAGGGCTAAGTGTTATAATACGGACATGTCTGTAACGGGCAGACCACAGAGATACTACAGCAAGTCGTGCTGTTCTTCATATGAGGGGAATCGCGCTTTATGGCGAAAAAAATATTGGTAATGGACGATGATCCAACGATTGCTGATCTGCTCACAGAGGCTCTGGCCGACGAAGGCTATGAAACATATATGACGACACAGAGTCTGCGCTTCTACGATGCTGTGCGCGAACATCAGCCAGACCTCGTGCTACTCGATATTATGATGCCGTACCTTGATGGGCGCGACGAGCTGAAGCTGATGGCGATGGCCGTGGAGCATAAGGTGCCGGTGATTCTTGTGACCGCCTTTCTGGGCGCTGGCAACGAGGAGCATGAGTTCCGTGAAGCGGGCGTCGTGCATATCGTGTACAAGCCTTTCGATCTCGATAAGCTGGTCGATCTGGTGAAAGAGACGATCGGCGAGCCCGAAGGAAAACATGCATGAGCTCCACACCTTCCAACGTGCGCGTCGCCCTTGATGCAATGGGCGGCGATAACGCGCCCGGCGAGATCGTGCTTGGCGCGGTACAGGCGGCCCGCGAGTACAAGATGGGCGTGTATCTTGTTGGGCGCGAGGATGCCATTCGCGCCGAGCTGGCGAAGCACGATACCGCTGGCCTGGATCTGCCAATCATCCATACCGATGAGGCGATCGAGATGGACGAGCATCCAGCCAATGCTGTTCGGCGCAAGAAAAATGCTTCCATGACCCTCGCGCTGCAACAGGTGCGCGATGGCGCGGCCATCGGAGCCGTTTCCGCTGGCAATAGCGGCGCGATGATGGCCGCCTCGCTCTTCACCCTCAAGCGCATCGCGGGCGTCGAGCGGCCCGCGCTCGGCGGCATCTTTCCTACACGCGATGGCATCTGCCTGGTGATCGATATCGGTGCCAATACCGATTCCCGACCCGAGTATTTGCAGCAGTTCGCGCTGATGGGCTCTATCTACCTGGAACGTATCTTCAACGTGTCCTCTCCCCGCGTCGCCCTGCTGGCAAACGGCGAGGAGGAATCGAAGGGCAATCAGCTCGTGATCGATACGCATAAGTTGCTTAAAAATAGTGCCGCGACGCTTGGCCTTAATTTTATTGGCAATGTCGAGGGACGCGATATCCCGACGGGCGGAGCCGATGTGATTGTGTGCGACGGTTTCGTGGGCAATGTGGTGCTCAAGCTAAGCGAGGGGCTGGCCGAGACGCTGCTGGGGTTGATCCGCACCGAGATGACCAGTTCGCTACCGAACAAGCTTGCCGCCGCTGTCCTGCGACCCGGACTGCGCAAGGTTGGTCGCCGCCTGGATTACGCCGAATATGGTGGCGTCCCGCTGCTTGGCGTCAATGGCTCTGCCATCGTCTCGCACGGTCGCTCCAACGCGAAGGCGATCAAGAACGCGCTGCGCGTGGCGCGCCAGACCGCCGCGACGGGCGTTGCCTCCGCGATTGCCGATGGCCTGGCAAAGCTCGGCGCGCGGGAAGAAACAACACAGGCTTAAAATGCTTCACAGATAAATGCTCCATTGCGTTCCAATTAGCATTGATCGAACGCAATGGAGCCGATTATTGTCAAGATTTCTACGGCGTCTTCTTATGACGTTTGGCCGCGCCTCCCATCTTTCCGATGCGGCTATAGAAATCTGGATCTTGTCGTTGTTTGGTCGTATTGCCGCCCTTCTTGCCCATCTCGGCGAAATGGTCAGGGCCATACTTGCTCACATTGGCCTTGCCGCCTTTGCGCGCAATCTGTCGGTAGTACTCGCTACCGCGTTTCTCCTTAAGTGTGGTTCCTCCCTTTTTCCCGATGCGTCGGTAGTAGTCGTCTCCGTATTTGTCGCGGACCGTACTGCCCCCTTTGCGGCCCGCCTCCGTGGTGGTCATGGGCGTGGGTTTCTCTTCTTCGTCTTCAGGCAACATGGCTAACCCCCTTCTCCCGGTTTCAAACCCAGGCATAAAATGTAGGCGCTTATACAGTGTTGTGGGAGCATCATGGTAATTCGCAATCTCCTTTATCCCAACACAGCTAAAATGGGGGCATCCTTAAATGCCCCAACAATGCAGAGTTACTGCTAGTACATTATAAAGAACAGCTTTATACGTTGTCAACAATATAGTACGTATTTTGAAGGCTAGACAAACAGTAGGTCAGGGTTTATACTCTTAAAAGAAGGCAAAACTGTGTCAGCGTGTGTCTCAAGGAGCGAAAAGATGGACGAGAGAGAGAAAAGGCAGATCTCGTCAAGTGGACGTAAAAAGATATTTAGCGGTTGGACCGCTCCTGGAACACTACTCCCCGTTCCTACGCACGACTCCCCTGCGCACTATAGTCGCATGCCTGTCCGACAGGTATCACTCTGGTCGCGCTTTGTGGCGTGGCTGCGCTACTACAGCGTACAGTTTCGCTGGGATATCGAGCGCCGACTGGCACGCCTGCTGCATCGACGCTGGGGCGACTCCACGTAATCACAACATATCGTCGCCGGGGTGTGGTTGATCGAAGGCCAGGTCGCCGGTGCGGCGGATATGCGGCAACTGGACGTTCTGTAGCTCTTTGGGAATCCTGCCCTGGTTTTTGCGCGCCAGGCGTAATTTGGTGCGGCGCTCCTTCGCTTCTTTGAACTCGATAGCCATGCGGCGGTATAGGTCCTCCCACTCTGTCAGTACCTGCGAGCGATCATGCTTTGTGATGATCTGCAAGCTCTCCTCGCCCATACGCGCGCGCATATCCGCGTCATCCACAAGAATATCGATGTAGTGCGCCATCTCCTCGCTATTGCCAGGTTGGAACAGGAAGCCATTCTCATTGGAGTGGACCAGCTCGGGTAGCGCCCAGGCGTCGGCGGCTATGATGGGCAGACCACATGCCATTGCCTCCATCGTCGCCAGGCTCTGTAGCTCCGCCTCGGATGGAATGGCAAAGATATCAGAGGAGCGGCGCAGATGAAGCAGGTCCGCGTCGCGCACGAAACCCAGGAAGCTGATGCGCTCGCCCAGGTGCAGCCGCTCGACCTGCGCCCTCAGCTCTGCCTCGGCTGGCCCATTGCTGACCAGGGCGAGATGCACCTGTTTGTTTTTGACTTTTGCCATCGCGTCGATCAAGACATCGATGCGCTTCTCCTCGCTCAGGCGGTTCACGTGGAGGAGCAGTGGACGGTCAGTTGGCAGGTTGAAGCGGCGCAGAATTTCGGGATCGCGCGGACCGGGCGAAAATTTCGCGAGGTCGATGCCGTTGGAGATAGCGCGAGCGGGTGCGCGCAGGCTATGATCGTAGAGCAGATTGAGCGCCGTCTGCGTTGGTGCCGTCACATATTCGCAGCGATTGCAGAAGTGGACCAGATACGAATAGGTGACATTACTGATGTACCTGCCGACCAGCGGTTCCGTGACCAGGGAGCGGCTTATATTAACGGGCATGTAGTGATTGGTCGCGATAACCGGCTTGCGCAGGCCACCCGCCATAAGCTGGGCGATATTGCCCAACACAATCGGCGAATGAATATGGATGATATCGGGATCGCTCTTTTTAAGTAGATTGCGCACGGGCACAAAGGGCAGGAATGAAATGCGCAGCCCTTCATAAGCGGGCCACTCGAACGAAGAGAAGCGGTAGACGCGCACCTTATCCTCTATATGCCGCTCGTCGCGCGTGCCATGGCTAGGCGCGACGACCCATACCTGGTGCCCCCGGCCAGCCAGGTCCGTTGCCAGTCCGTGCGTCACCGTTGGCACTCCCCCGACCATTGGTGGATATTGGTCAGTTACTATCATGATGCGCATATGCACCGCCCGCGTCTCTACGTAAATGTAGAGAAGATACTTGTACTTGCGAATACGAAACAAAATAGAAAACCAGAGCGATCTAAAGAGATCATCTCTGGTTTCTACTATGTCACATAAATGTGAAGTCTGTCTACAGGTCCTATTCCTCCGACTCGCTAGCGGCTGGCGCGGGCGTTGCCTCTGTCGCCGCTGCAGCGGTCTCTTCCTCCGAGACCTCGGCGCGGGTAGCCGCGACCTTGGCGATGGGCTCTTCGGGATCAGTGACCAGCGCGAAGGTTCCGGGCAACTTGACGTCTTTGGCGTGCAGCGTGGCATCGATCTCCGCGAGGGCGGTGATATCGACATCAATGGCATCTACGATGTCGGATGCCGTGCATTCTATTTCCAGTGCTTCCATCAGGTGGAGCAGGACGCCGCCCTCGTTTTTCACCGCTGGCGACTCGCCGACGAAATGCAGGGGGACGCGCATGCTGATGCGCTCGGTCATGCTGACGCGGAAGAAATCAATATGCACGATCTTGCCTGTGCGTGGATTGTGCTGCACGCGGCGCACCAGGACCGTCTGCGTGCCCGCGTCTGGCATGCGCAGCGCGATAATGCTGCGCACAGCCCCTGAGCGGCGCACGCGATCGAAGTTTATCTCATCGATCTGTACCGCCAGTGGCTCCTGGTTGTGTCCAGTGATATTGCCGGGAATCAATCCTTCTTTACGTAAGCGTTTATTGGCCTTGCCCATCACTGTACGAGGGGCGACCTCTAGCTCTGCTTGCTCTGCCATACAAAAATCCTCTTTCTTTAATCCTCGCAGGGGTGGAACTGACTCTCTCTCCACGCTCTCTGGTGCAGCATGTGTTGGTCGCTAAACCAGGGAGAGTTGATCCCGCCTCTACGAGGATATGTTCATCAGTGTTGTTTTCTTCGTGCGCGGAAGAAGTGCAACAAATCATTTGTCTCCATTGTATTCAAAACGTCAATGGGGCGCAACCAGCCCTTGCGTGCTATCCCTATACCATAACGCATAACGTCGATTCCTGCAAGCGTATGGGCGTCTGGACTTATGGGAATCTTGATGCCTTTGTTGCGCGCTTTATGCACGAGGTGCCAGTCCAGGTCCAGCCGCGATGGGTGCGCGTTGATCTCGATGCAGACGCCGTGCTGTGCCGCCGCCTCGATGACGGCGTCCATGTCCAACTCGTAGCCCGCTCGGCCCAGCAGAATGCGCCCGGTCGGATGCCCGATGATATCGACGTAGGGATTGCTAATGGCGCGTAGCATGCGCTGCGTCTGATCTTGCGGGGAGAGATTGAAGTTACTGTGGATGGAGGCGACGACGAAGTCCAGGCTCGCCAGTACTTTATCGCTATAGTCGAGCGCGCCATCGCGCAGGATATCGCACTCCGTCCCCTTGAAAATGTGCAGGCGGCCCGTCAGCTGCTCGTTCAGACGGTCGATCTCTTCGCCCTGGCGGAGCAGATCGTCCTCACTCAGGCCACCGGCATAGGCGGCGACCTTGCTGTGATCGGTGATGCCCAGGTAGGTGTAGCCACGCTCGATGCAGGCATCCGCCATCTCGCGCAGCGTGTTCTGCCCATCGCTCCAGTTCGTGTGGGCGTGCAGGACGCCGCGCAGGTCGCCCTCCTGCACCAGTTGCGGGAGCTTGTGCTGCGCTGCCGCCTCGATCTCGTCCATGTCCTCGCGCAACTCTGGCTCGATATAGTCCAGGCCGAGCGCGGCGTAGATATCGGCCTCGTCCTTGCAAGGGACCAGCCCACCTTCGGCCTCTTTGCCTTTGAAGAGTCCGTAGTCGTTGATGGTCATATTCATAGCGAGCGCGCGCCGCCGCAGCGCGATATGGTGATCGCGTGAACCGGTGAAGTGATGCAGCGTGTAGGGGAACTGGCTGTCGCTGACCACGCGCAGGTCCATCGCGATGCCGCTGCCCAGCACGGCGCTCGATTTTGTCGTTCCCTTGCCTGTGATTGCCTGTATCCCTGGTTGCTGCGTGAAGAAATCCATGAGAGCGTTGCGCACGTCGTCGCCCGCGTCATCGGCGACGCTGAGCACCATGTCGATGTCCTTTACCGTCTCGCGCCGCCGCCGGATGCTGCCGCCCACCTGCAGGCGCACGATGCCCGGCTGCGTGCTGAGCGCGGCCCGCATCTGCTCCGCCTCGGCCTCACCTACAGGATAAAGAAAGCGGTCGGCGTGCTGGGCGAGGAAGGCGATGCCCTGAAGGATCTTGTCCTGTGTCTTCTTGCCGAAGCCAGGCAGGTGCGCCACGCGATCGTCCTTGCACGCCTGCTCCAATTCTGGAATGCTGGTAACGTGCAGTTGTTCATAGATGGCGTTGATCTTCTTGGGTCCGACGCCCGGAATGCGCAGCATCTCAAGCTTTATTGGAGGCGTGTTGGCGCGTAGCTCGTCATAAAAGGCGATATGGCCGGTATCGATGGCCTCCTCGATGCGCTTGAGCGTCGTCGCCCCCAGCCCTGGTAGACCCTTGAGCTTCCCTTCGTGGGCGAGCTGCGTGATGTCGCCATCCAGGGAAGTAATCGTGCGGGCGGCATTCTCGTAGGCGCGCACCTCGAAGACGCTGCTCCCCTCTTTCAGGGTCAGCAATTCGGCGATGCCTTCCAGCAGTTGCGCGACTTGATTTTTATCCATTGCTATTCCTCCGGCCTGTTGTGTGCTATTTCACGGGGACTGAGCCGTTATGTCAAACGCATATCGAAAAATTCGGGTGCCTGTGCTGCTACCTCGAACGGGTTACGCCCTTTGATATCGCGATTCAGGTAGCGCTTGCAGTCATAGTGGACCAGGAGCCAGCAGTAAAACTGTTCTGTGACGAAGACCGCGTCCCACGGTCGTTCCGGCTCCATATCCAGGACTTTATTGCAGACGAAGCAGCGCCCCATGTCGGCCTCGACCGCTTTCTCGAACCATTGATAGACAAACTGGTGCATATCCTCCAGTTCCATCATTTCCAGGCTCGACGCGGGATAGCCGAAGAGCACCGGATCGGGGCATTCTCTAAAATCGCTACTGGCGCGACTGAGGGCCAGCATGGGAGCTTTAATGATGACCTTAACCTCGTCGTTTTCCGGGTCCTGCAATGCCGTCACCACATCACACAATAGCAGTCCCTCGCCCTCAAACCAGGAAAGAAGTTCGTTACGCATACCTTATTCTACAACATATGTTCAATACTTCTTGGCTTGTGCCCATAGTTCGTTCCATTCCTGCTCGCTGTACGAAGTAAACTCCCTGCCCTTCGCTCGCGTCATATCTTCCATTGCCTGGAAGCGGCGGCGGAATTTGTTATTGGCCCTGCGCAGCGCCTCTTCGGCGTCTATCTGCAGCCAGCGCGCTAATTTGGCGACCATGAAGAGAACGTCGCCGAGCTCTTCGAGCTGTTCGTCGGGCGTGGTGGCCTGCCGTAGCTCCTCTAGCTCCTCCGCGAGTTTAGCATAGACCTGCTGCATGGAGGTGAACTCGAAGCCCGTTTTGATGACGCGCTTCTGATATTCCTGCGCGGTCATCAGGGATGGTTGCGCCTGGGGCACGCCGTCCAGGATGCTCTCCTTTTCCACGTCTTTGCCTGCCTTAGCGCGCTCCAGACGCTTGATGGCCTCCCAGTTCTGCACGACCTGTCCGGCGCTATCGACCGCGACATCGCCGAAGATGTGGGGATGGCGGCGGATCATCTTGGCGTTGATATGTTCGTAGACATCGCCGAGGGAGAAATCGCCGTCCTGGCGCGCAATCTCGGCGTGCAGATAGACCTGGAGCAGCAGGTCGCCGAGCTCCTCGGCCAGTTTCTCCATATCGTGCTCTTCAAGCGTCTCTATCACCTCGTAGGTCTCCTCGATGACGTAGCGCATCAGGCTCGCGTGCGTCTGCTGGCGGTCCCAGGGGCAGCCATCGGGATGGCGGCGCAGGCGCATAATAATGTAGCGCAGTGTCTCCGGCACGCGCAGCGCCGTGAGCTCGTCGACGGGCGGCACATAGAGTGTGCTGAGGTGATTGGCATAGTTATTGCGGTCAAGTTCATAGAGGGGCAGCGCGATCACGGCCTCCTCGCTGCCGATGCCAGCCGAGCGCACCAGCTGCACGTTCCACTCGTCAGGATAGCATTCGCTCAGGGCCAGCTTGACCTCGCTCGCCAGGCGGCGATTGTAGACCTGTGTGACCAGCAAGGGAACCGTTGGGATGAGCTTCCCGGCGATCTCGTGCGCCTGCAATGCCGCGAGGTTGGTTGCATCGAGCATCTGCAGGCCAGCGTCGAAAGGATCGAGCTCCAGCGCGGTACAGATCGGTTCAATGAAGGAAAGACCTGCTATAATAGTAGTGCTTAGATGGCGCTCGCGTGCCAATTTTAAGAGCAATTGCACGGAGGATTCGCCGATCAGGGGATGGCCCGGCACCGCGTAGAGCAGCGGCCCTTGTTCCGCCAGGGTGCAGAGTTCCTCGGCGATGCGCCGGTATAGGGAGCCCCACTCCGCCGCCTCGTCGTAGAGTCGATCGAACGATTCTATACGTAAAGTAGGTAGAGTGGCCTGCAGCGGTTCCACGGTGGGATGAATCAGGGTGCGGAAGTAGACTGTTTGCTTATCGGAAGCGGCCCGTGTTAGTTGTGCCAGTGCCTCCTGGGTCAGATCCTGCATGCTGCCAGGGCCGAGACCCAGAATGGTGATTGCCGCTGTCGTCGGTTGCGTCATGGAAAAAGGGGTCCTCTCTGCTCGCTGTAAACGGTTTATAGCTGCTAGATAGTGTAGCGGGTGGGCCTGTAGGTGTCAATGCAACAGTTCTGGCAAAATAGCATTGTCGAATGGATAACAACGTGTTATGCTAGGTTATGTAGGAAGAGAACTTAGCTCATCAGTAGGGATGGGGCTGGCCCCCATCCAGTTTCCCACCACGCGGCTCCTGAGCCGGATGGGGGCCAGCCCCATCCCTACTGAGTTCAGCTTGAGCAATATAATATAAGGAGGATCATATATGGCGTCAGATGGAAACCAGCTACCGACCTGCCCTGTATGCAAGCAATCAGATCAGGTAAAAACAATGGAGGCCGCATTTGAGTCAGGGGTAACGCGCGCCGCCCCACCGGACATGCCTACCAGAAATGTTTCTATGATGAAATATATCCTATCCGGCGGAGTCGCGATTGGCATCTGTCTTTTCTTGATTATCGTATTGGTCGGATCAGAAGCCAATGTCAACATCGTCGTGCAGGCCGTTCTTGTCGGCCTCACCTTTGTTTGTATCGTTGTCACATTGGTCATCTCCTACGTGGCTTTCCAGCGTGTGGTGAAGGGCGATGCCGAAGCAACGGTGGAGTTTCCCGCGTGGGATCGCGCAATGAACCTGTGGAAGAGCCTGGATTACTGCTCCCGCGACAACCTTGTATTTAATCCTGCGACAAACGAGGTGCTTTCGGAGGAGAAACTGGCCCTCCTGCGCACGCTAGACACGAAGCAGGCGGCGGTGGAATCGGCCCCAATTGCGAGGTAGGGGAGTGATCCCCCTACCTACTTCTGTCGCGTAGCCTGTTTCTCCGGGGGAGCCTCCTTTTTCCGAGGAAGCAGGTGCCGCAGCGGCGCTTTGTGTATGAGCGCGCTCAGCCGTCTTTGTTCCGTCGCGCTGCGTTGCGCGCGTCTGCGCTTCCACGCGCGATGCAGAGGTGTAAGCCTTTCTCCTGCTGCAAATGTGCCTGCCCTGTTTGGATTTGTCCTGCTAGCGTGAGACGCTTCGGACAGCGCGGCGAGAGATGACAAGCCCTCTGACTTTTTCCCATTCCATACATCCGTTTGAGGTGCCAGCAAGAAGGGAATGACGACCTCAGCAACCCTGGGTGCTGCCAGCATAGGCGCGCTATGGTTAGCGGGTATCACGATATCGTTGGGGCGCAGACGGCGCGGGCGCGGTGTGATGCGGTCCCGACCGCTCCAGATGAAGAGCGTCGGGAGCGCGGGTAGAGTAAAGGGTGCGCGGCCCTTCCCAGGCATCTCGCAGAGCGTGCGGATCAGGATATCGCATTGCTGCAGCTCGATTTCCTTTTTCCACGCCTGCGTGTACGCGTGTGGGTGTCCGTTGAAGCCAAGCGCGAGAACCAGGCTATAGAGACGCCAGTTTGAAAGCATCCATTGCCTGAAGATGGGCTGGGGCGTGTTATCGAGCACATGGAGGAGGAGTGTCCAGATCTCTGCCAGGTAGATGGGGCAGAGGAAGATCGCCCGCTCGATAGAATGCGGATAGCGCTGTATATACGCCTCGGCTGCTCGCGTGCCCGAGGAATAAGCCAGCACGGACCATTTTTCTATGCCCAGCGACTGGCGTAGTTCCTCGATTGCTTCAGCGCATGCAGGGTAATACGGTCTGTCACGATCGATTTCCTGTGAGCCGCCAATGCCAGGTAGTTCGATCATGATGAGTTGAAAATAGGGTGTGAGCAAGGGTGCAAGGTTTTCCCAGGTCGTGTATGTCACACCCCAACCATGTATGAGCAGTAGTGGCAATCCACTACCTTCTAGTCTATAGCGTAGCATCGTATAGTTCTTTCATCCTCGTTCCTGACATAGTAATTGAGAAGGATACTAACACATATATGACAACGAACTTCATAAACAAAAGGGTACTGGCACTACCAATAGTGGTAGTTGCATATGGGGACCGGGATGCGGCGTGATATACTTCTGCTTACATCGCGGACCGGGGGCGGACATGTAAGCCTTGCCGAAGCCCTGCGCGATCTTCTTGAGCAGGAGTATACGCTTGAGATTGTCGATCCGCAGCCGCGTTTCTTTCACCTGCACTATCGCCTGCTCAGCCGCTACGCCCTCTGGCTCTGGTCGGCTGAGTTCCGTCTGAGCGATACGCCGGGGAAGGCTCTGTTCGCGCATCGCCTGTTCACACGCCTGGTAGCGCGCGAACTGACGCGGGTGATTGAGCGTGTTCAACCTGCCATGATTATTACGACCTATCCTTTCTTGACCTACGAAGTCGCGCAGGTACTTGCGCGCAGCAAGTCGCACATTCCTTTCGTTATGCTCTTCTCCGATCCCAATGGCGTGCATGCCTCCTGGCTTACAGAGCGTGGCGCGGCGGCTGTCCTGGCGACGACGCGTGAGACATACGAGCAGGCACTGGCGGTTGGTTTCGCGGCGGAGCGCCTCTTCCAGGTTGGTTGGCCCGTGCGCCGTCAGTTTGCCCTCGCCGCATCCTTCGACTCCCAGCGCGCAGAGACGCTCCAGCGGCTGGGGCTGGACCCACAGCGTTTCACCGTCTTCTTGCAGGGTGGTGGCGAGGGTGCCGCGCAGTTTGGACGCACCGTCGAGCGCGTGCTGGCGCTCAGCCAGGATCTGCAGGTCATTCTGGCTACCGGTACCAACCAGGCGCTGCTGACGCGCTTCAAAGGGGCGCGCAACCTCTACGCCCTGCCCTTTACAAAGGAGATCGCTCCTTATATGGCCGCCGCCGATGTGATTATGGGGAAGGCCGGACCCAATATGCTCTTCGAGTCCGTGGCGCTGGGCAAGCCATTTATCGCCACCGCCTATATCCCCGGTCAAGAGCAGGCGAATCTGGAATTTATCCAGCGCCATGGTCTGGGCTGGATCGCGCTGAATGCCGGGCAGCAGCGCGCCCTGCTCCTGAAGCTGCTCGCCAACCCCGACGAACTGCAGAAGCAGGCGGCGAGCGTTCATGCCTATCGAGCATGGAATACCAGTGCGAACGCTGCTATTGTGCCTTTCCTGAAACAACTGCTGGCGGATGATCTGGCTCTCCGCTAAGTAGGGATGGGCCTTGCGTCCATCCGGCTCGCTGGGC
>JALYTQ010000457.1 GCA_030854195.1 Chloroflexota bacterium | reverse complement strand
CCACCATCCTCGCCAGCGCTACCCTGGCTACCCGACGTGCTCGCTGTGCTGGCGTGTGCCGCTGTTGTAGGTGGATATAGTATAAAAAAGAGTAGGAGCTAAAGGCCATCAACGCCCATCTGTTGCAAAATGCGTTTCAAATGCATCAGACCGAGACGCATACGAGCCTTTACAGTGCCGAGGGGAAGTTGCAACCCCTCGGCAATCTCGGAATGGGTCCAGCCTTGAAAATATCCCATCTCGATCACTTTACGCTGTTCCTGGGAAAGCTTCGTGAGCGCGTCGCGCACCTGAGCACCCTGAATAGACATCCACGCCTCGTCCCATACATCAGGCGTCGCCACGCTCTCATCGCGCTCCACATCGTCCAACGTCGCCTGGTTCAGCCCTGCGCGCCGCCGCATCGCACGGAGGTAATCGATGGTGCGATGGTGGATAATCGAGACAAGCCAGCTGCGCACTTCTCCCATCTGCCGCGCATAGGAGGCGGCATTGCGCCAGACGGAGAGGAAAGACTCTTGCAGCAGATCTTCGGCTATCTGATGATCGGAGACCATGCGAAAGGCAAGCGAATAGAGCAAGCGGTTATAGCGCTCGTAGAGCTGATCCATAGCCCATACTTCCTTTGCCGCGATTGCGTGGATCAGGGCTTCATCGCTGAGTTCAGCTGCGGGCGGCGCGTTCTGTGCCACCACCGGTTCCCGCCTGGAACCCTCTGACCTGAATATTCGCATGCTCGCCTTTTACTCCATACTTCTATCTTAGCTGTTCGCTTGTTACCCGGTCAACCTCTGCTCACTGAGTGCAGCCCGTTGCCGTCGATGAGGTAAGCGCACCTAGCGCGACTATCGCTCCTCTGGGAGCACTCACGCTTGCCGCTGGTCCCGGCTCCAGGCTCACTGCGGCAGCATCATAGCCCTTCACGTCGCCTGGGAAGCTCCCCGTAGCCACGCCATTTTGCAGCGTTAGTAACCCTACACTCGTCGGCTGCTTGCAATGCAGTAGCCAACCCTGGTAGACATGACTTCCATTCGTCTGTGGCAGTCCATGCACGGTGAGAACGGTGACATTCAGTTTGGGAAGGTAGACTAACTGGCCGCTTGCATCTGGGATGCTGCTCGTTCCTTTGAGGGCATAACTGATGGACGCGGGTGGTGTGTGTAGACCGGCGATCTGCTGTTGCAGCGAGATATTCCAGGCAGCCAGGCTGGCGATCAGGGCAAATACCAGCACGGCGGCGACCGCGACAAGCTGTCGTGACCATTGACGCCATTGTGTACGCCCACGCCTCTGTTGCTGCTGCTGTGCCTGTTGTGGTCGCCGATAGGAGAGAGCATCCGCCCGCACGTTTGCCAATATATGCTCCTTCACCAGCGGCGATGGTCTCACGGCTGGCACGGATACCGGCAAAAGATGCGCCACGGGTTGCAGCTCGCTTACGGCGCGCTCGCAATCCGGGCACTCAAGGATATGCTCCTCGATAGTTTCGCGTTCGGTGGGAGTCACGGCGTCGAGAACGTAAGCTGCCGCGAGCTCCTCACATTCCTGACAGGTCATAGGGCACGCTCCATCTATTCTACTTCACTATGTTTATACGTTCGATAGCTTGTTTTAGATTACCTCTACCGAGAACTCATAAATAAGTCAGCCCAGATCACAAACAGATCACAAAAATATGATACAATTATTACGCCTGATAGCAATATGTAGTGTGAGTACAGAAAAGATCCTCTTACCCGGCAATATGCCCGGAAAGGACAGCGAGCGAGCGAATTATGATGCCGGGAGATAGTGGATCGATCTTCAACACACGAGCGACAGGGCGCAACTATAAACCCAGGCCCTGTTCTATTTGTACAAATTTTATCTGGTTTCAGCCTGTTGCGCTTAAGGAGCCGCCAGGAGCGCCTGAGCCGCGCCAGGAATGGGTTCTCTGCCAACCCTGCTACGAGGCGCTGCGCGCGGAGATGTACCGTTCTTCCATAGTTTCGCCGCTGCGTCTGCGCATCGCCATCGGTCTTGTAGCCGCCGTCCGCTCCCCTCGCGCGTACACCACCAGCACACACGTCAGCGAACAGCAGGACTTCCAGCGCGAATTCACCTGGTTTGTGTGGGGGCTGCTCTTTTTCGCCGCCCTACACATGGTTATATTTCTCATTTTTTTGACGCTACCAAGATAAAGCGCGGACGTC
>JALYTQ010000456.1 GCA_030854195.1 Chloroflexota bacterium | reverse complement strand
TTCCTGTGGTAGCCAATGGCAAAGACGACAAAGCATTCAAGAATAGTGTAACACTTGTTACTTCTGCACCTGCCCAGGTAGGAGTGGAGTAAATCGTGATTGCGCTGTGAGAAAAAAAGCCCCTGGCGTGATACAGCGGTGATATCCAGACCCTATACTGTGACTGTGAACGAGAGGGAAACCTCTTCCACGGAAAAGTAACCGGGTAAGACGAGAGACCAATAGAAGGAGGGAACCTCCTAGCAGAGCACAATGATTTCTCCAACAAAGATCATTGAGTGCAGATCGCGTAAAACCAGGGACGCACATACTCCCTATGGCTGGGTCCATGGAGTACTTCATTAGAGATGAAATGTCGTTGGGCGCGCAAAAACTCAAGGCGTATCTTGTTGCAGGAAGGATGTAAATCCGGCGGGTTAAGTGCAAGTACAAGGACAAAAGAGATTGTTGAACGTAGAAGTTCACACAATACGCGATGGTAGCGAAAAAACCGTCTTTGCAGCGCAAATTATTCATTCGTCAGGATTTGAGTAGGTAGAAGTGCGAGGCTTTTTCGTCATAATACTGGATACGAGAGTGAAAGCTCTTAGAGTGAGAGGAGATATTTTATCGAGAAAAGAAACCTTTTTGCTGAAAGATCTCCGTTACTATAAAAAAAGGAGCTGCCATTGGATCACTAATCAGGCGGGTGCCGAGTCGGACACCCGCCTCTTGTTATCTCCCCACGCTCATCCCCACGCTACACCTCTAATGCGCCGCATTTTGTGATACGTTCGAACTGTCGCATTAATCATGTTACATATAAACTGTCATATTTAAAATCAGGACATAACAGACAGAAAAGAATGTACTTTCGGCTCTGCCTCCTCGACCATTCCGTCCCCACCCTTTATCCATTGAATACGTTGATCCTTGCGAAACCAGGTCAGTTGCCTTCTGACAAAATCGTGGGTAGCGTATTTAAGGCGTTGCACCATCTCAGATTCATTGGCAAATTCTCCCCGTAGCAGGCGACTGACGAATCTATATTCGAGGCCCAGAGCATCCAGGCGCTCGTGGGTCAGACCCTGGTCGAGCAGACCCGCCACTTCTTGCACCAGCCCTTGCTGCATACGTTCGTCGATGCGCGCATCAATCCGCGCATACAGTTCGGGGCGCGGCCAGGAGATGCCCAGCAGAAGCGCATCGTAGATCGGCTCGCCTGCGGCGCGCTGTTCCGAAAAGGGCTTGCCTGTTACCAGACAGACTTCTAGAGCGCGCTGGACGCGGCGTGGATTATTGCGGTCAATCGTAGCCGCGCTCAGCGGGTCCAGTTCCACCAGTTGCGCGAGCAGGTCCGCCGGGGAACGGCTTTCCAGAGCGGCGCGCAGCTCAGGCTGTGGCGGCACCTGGGGCATAGCCAGGTTATCGACAACGGCCTGAATATAATGCGGAGAGCCGCCGACCAGGAATGGAACGCGATCGCGCAGCAGAATATCATTGAGCGCCGAAATCGCCGCGTGCTGGAACTGCGCGACACTATAAGGATATTGTGGATCAGCTACATCGAGCAGATGATGGGGCACCAGCGCCCGCTCGGCAGGTGTCACCTTCGCCGTTCCAATATCCATACCACGATAGACCTGGCGCGAATCGGCTGAAACGATCTCGCCATTGAAGCGCAGGGCGAGCGCGATGCCCAGCGCGCTCTTCCCCGCTGCCGTTGGACCAAGGATAACAATAAGACGTGGCAATGAACCTTCCCTCACAACAAAGCCTCGATTCTGCCTGGAGCGTATTATGGAGTACTCTGCGCATTGCGCGCATTCTGTTTCATCAGATAATCGACGCGCCACACCAGCGCGTTGGCGACGGCCAGCCCGGTCACTATGCCGACTCCAACGGCCCAGGGCACGAGTCCCATAGCAAGCAAGAAACCGAGTCCGCCGCCCAGCACTATCGTGGCTATGATCGTCGGCCAATACATACGCGACATAGCCCAGCTGATACCATAGTTGATATAATCACTGATCGTATCCATTGTGCTAATGGTAGCCCCGATCGCCGTGACCAGCAGGAGAATCACCAGCTGGAGCACCGCCAACCGAGGCGCGAGCAGAAAATGCAGCGGGATGCCGAACGCGGCCAGGGCCAGGAACGCGCCCGTCATACCGGTATAGAAACGGTTGATAGCGTCATGAAGGTGCCAGGGAT
>JALYTQ010000263.1 GCA_030854195.1 Chloroflexota bacterium | reverse complement strand
GAATAGTGTGGTAGATGTTCGCCGGAAATATAGCGACCAGCAGAGCGGCTAAGCCTCTGCCCGCCGCGACCTGGAAACGCGGGATCAGGATGCCGATACCCCCTAACAATTCGAAGCCTCCGGTGATGTAGAGCGCGGCCCGCCGCAAAGGCCAGGAGCGCGGGATCAGCTGCATCTCGACATCCTGTGCCGTGAAGTGAAAGGTTGAGCCAAGAATGAAAATGATGCCCAGGACGATGCGCGCTGGCGTTTTCAAGCGCGCTGTATTAGAAAATCTCATGGTTGCGAACTACTTTCTATGCACGTATTTTTGACATTGTAACTCATACTACAATTGGCAGGGAGGAGAGCCTAGCGCAATGAGGGCCTGATCTCCTCTTGCTCCTTACTACCTTCTTCATGCTCTCCATGTCTACGCTCTCCATTTCTGAACCTGACCCATAGCAGGACAATCGCCAGGACGTACAAGACGGCCCCTAGCACAAAAACCGGCGCGTATCCCATGCGTGATATAATCAGGCCACCTAGCGGCGTTGTGAGCGAGCCTGAGACCTGATCCACAGCCTGATAGCTGCTATTGGCAAGACCACGACGCTCAGGCGACACCTCTTCCATAAAAAAGACCTGGTAGATGCCCGTGGTCATGTCCATGATACCCTGGCGCAATGGATAGAGCACAGCGATGAGCGGCAGGAAGCTGGTCAGGCCGATAAGTAGGAGCAGAGGAATAGCCAGCAGGCGCGTGATGGTGATGGCGTTGATCCTGCCGATGCGCGCAGCGAGCCAGGGCGCGGCAAGCGTCAGGACGGCGTAGAGCGCGTTGGCGGAGGCATCTATAGCGCCGAACAGGGCGGGCGAGGCTTTCAGGTGCTGAACGAAGTAGAGGTTGAAGTAGGGCAGGAAGAAGCCACGCCCCAGACTGATCAAGGCGACATAGAGCAACAGGACTGTGATAGGGCTGAAGGGGAGCGCCCGCCAGTTCACTGCTCGCAACTGAGCGGGCACCGCGCGCAGCGTTCGGCCCAATGAGACGCGCTCCCGCCGTGACGCCTGCTCGTTGGGAATGGGTCGCTCGTTGCTCATCATGTAGAGCGGGATGAAGCTCGGCACGGCGATAATACCAGCGAGCAGCAGAGCGATTTGATAAGAGCGCGGCTCGGCCTGACGCGCCAGGCTGGGAGCAAGCCAGGCTGGGAGCGGCTGCATAAACAAGGGAACAGCGCGAAACCAGCCGGGCAGCGCGCCACCGAGCAGCTCGCCGACCACCGTTGTCGCCAGCGTAACCACAATGTTAAAGCTGAACAGCAACGGACGCTCTTCTGGCGTACTGTAGCGCGTCAAGAAGGGCGCGTTGATAACCAGCAGAAACGCGCCACCTACGCCCGCTAAAAAGTCGCTGATCAGCAGCGGCACAGGTTGACGAAATAAAAACTGACCGGCACCGGCAACTCCGATAGCAACGCTGCCCCAGATCAGAATATCCCTGCCGCTAAAACGATCAACGCATACGCCTGCCGGGAAGATTGCCACGCCCGCGCCGAGCGCAACAGCAAAGAGCGCCAGGCCGATGAAGTCTGTACCGTAGCCCAGCGCTCCCAGGTAAAGGTTGTATAAAACCAGAATGATGCCGACAGTGATACCGCTCAGCACGCTGCTCACCAGGTATAGGCGGGCGTTGCGCTGAAAACGTGTAAACTGCCGGATATACTCAGCGAACTTGAGCATCTTGACTGAGTTGAGAAGCCGTTACGGCTGTGCCTCCCGCCAGTCGATTATCTGTCTCAACTGTTGTTACAGGAGCCTTCTCGCGCATCAGCTCGCGATAGCCCGGACTATTGAACTGCAGGTCATCGTCCGCCGTTGCGATCTCCCCACGCGCCTCGCCTCTGTTCGGAAACAGAAACGCTTTGGCGATCGTCTGCACCTGCACTGAACGAGCGTGGAACTCGATAACGGCCTTCGCTACCTTTGCGCTCGCCTCGTCGACCTTCTGATCGGCAACCTGGAAGCCCTGCGGAACCTTCGCAATATTGCGTATGATAGCGTTGCCATCCTGCGCGGGGGTGTGTCCCTGCATGGCGGCCTCACTGGTCTTGTTCACACTATCGACGGTCGGGCGCAGCATCTTGATCAGGTTTGCCTTCTCGCGCAGCCAGCCCGTTCCGAGGGCCATCGCGGCATTGAAGGCTACCGCGATCACGATAAAGATTAACGAGAACAGGCAGATAATGATCGCAGCAAGCTGTCCAAAGCCAG
Organism: Chloroflexota bacterium; assembly: GCA_030854195.1. Lineage (GTDB taxonomy): Bacteria > Chloroflexota > Ktedonobacteria > Ktedonobacterales > Ktedonobacteraceae > JACDAE01. The sequence continues at coordinate 4,933 of JALYTQ010000263.1, read as the reverse complement.
CCAGGACCGGATTGACATCAAGCAAAACGAGCATGATTATTCTCCTCTTGCAATCGCTTCCAATTGCTCCTTGCGGCGCTCCTCAGCGCGACTGGCGATACGCCCCTTGCCGAAGAAGACGCGCAGCATCTGCTGCCCGGCAACCACACCCGCTACGACGCGCACGCTTGGAGCAACGGCGATCTCACGCGTCAGACGCGCTGTCGAACCAATCGTCGAAACGGTATGGCCCGCCGTCGTTGCCGTCTCTTTGACAATACCGATCGTCTCTTGCACGGAAGAGAGCAACGGCTTCATCTCATCGCGCACCGTCGTAATCGTGCGCACGAGCATAAGAATCGAGTAGACCTGAAACAACGTTGCGGCAATCAACAGGGCGGCGAGCAGAATCAGGAAAACGTAAAGAACCTCAAGAAGAACGTGAAAGATAGCCGCCAAAACCAGGCCGACGACGACGATGACCGCCACCGCTATGCCTGCGATGATCAGGTAGCGCTTTGCAGTTTGCATAATATGCCTCCCAATATACATCTGAAGTTAATGTGTCTCATTATAGCGCACAATTGATACAACGTGTAGGACTACGCTAGCGAGTTCTTGCGTGCGTCCTGTGAAACTTTTGTCGGCACGCGACATACGGTGTATCCTCCTCTCTTTACTCGCTTAAAGATACCAAAAGGGATACATCAATGTTGTAGTAAGCATACAAATTAGCCCAAGAGGTGTGCCTTCTCCTCTCTCCACTGTTAATACGTAGAGAACGCTTCCAACGGCTACACAGCATATGTAATCGCGATGCTTAGAAAGCTGAGCGCAAAGTAAAAACGGGCTTAGACTTTTTATTGATGACTTGCCATTTTCGAATAGTACAGGTATCTTTTGCTATAAATGCTCAGTCTATTTTTCATAAGCTTTATACCATATCAAAAAGCGTTAGTGGAGGAAAAAATCTATGTTGACTTTACATACCATGCTCTCTGACATCATTATTGTGACAGCAAACTTCTCTGGCTGGCACTTTACGTTGACGTTGACGCAGCTGATCTACTGGTTCATCGCCGCCGTCATCGGCATTATTGCCGAAGCGATCGTCGGTTGGCGCGCTCCTCTGGGCGTGCTAGGTGCCTTCCTGGCGGCCCTCGTCGGCATCTGGCTGGCGACCAGCGTGGTGCTGATCAACATTCCCGGCGAGATCACTTTCTATGGAGTGCCGCTCCTCAAGGCACTGATCGGCTCGATCGTGGTGGTTGCGTTGTGGCACCTCGTGACATTTCGCGCGTGGCGTCCCGCACGCCGCTTCGCGTAGAGGACTAACTACTTTGTGGCACGATCGCGACCACGATTCTGTATGTGGATATCGCGACGCCCAGGATACTCGATCTGGTCTCGGTCGCCGCCGCGATCACCTGCGCGCTCTTCGCGGCCTGGGCGGCGATGCGCAGCAGTAACTGGATCGTCGCGCACATCGGGCGCACAGGCATCCTGGTCGTCTCGCGCATCCTGGGCATTCTGCTGGCGGCGCTGGCGATCCAGTTCATGCTCAACGGCATCGCCATGTTCGCCCATACCAGCGGCTTTATCAAGTAATTGCCTACGCAAAATGGGGCAGCACTGTAACTCAGAGAATGCCAGAACGTAAGTAAAGAGTATGAACATTGAATAATGTGCTACCAGAAGTGGCGGTGAGAAACACGATCGAGGTACAGAGCAGGCTAACTACGCGCGCCAGCTACCAGGAGGCGCTCAATCATTATCGCAAGCGCCAGGGGCTGGCGCGCATCTCGTGGGCAACGTGGCTGATAACCGGAGGTACGATTCTCGTCTGGTGCATCACCGCTACGGCGGCGGCACAGGCGGCGGGAGCGCATAATCTGAGCGCTATTCTTCAAAATATCGTCAGTAATGCCATCAATGTACGCGACGACGACGCGCTGTCGAATACGCTCATCGCGTTCGGCGCAAAGGACAACGCCCTGATCCTACAGGGACAGTACTGGCGCTTTGTGACGCCGATATTCCTGCACGCCAACGCGCTCCACGTCGGTCTCAATATGTTCAATCTGGCCGTGCTCGGCGTATTCCTGGAACGGCTGCTTGGTCATATGCGTTTCCTGCTTGTCTACCTGGTGACGGGCATCATCGGTATTATCGCCAGTTTCTACTTCGCGCCCCAGGAGATCAGCGTGGGCGCGTCGGGCGCAATCTTTGGCCTGGTCGGTATCTACAGCATCTTCGTGCTGACACATCGTCGGGCGCTTCCAGGCGGAGGTATCCCAACGTTACTCTGGCTCGTTATCATAATCGGTATCAATCTCAGTATCGGCCTGTTTGTGCAGAACGTCGATAACTACGCGCATATGGGCGGCCTGATCAGTGGCTTCCTACTCGGTTGGGAGTTCGCGCCGCTCTACGCTTCGTCGACTTCAAACGTTCTAATAGATAGACATACTCTTGCGCGCCGCTGGCCCCTGGCGCTCTTGACAATTTTAGGGACACTAGTACTTGCAATTTTTGCTTTATATCTTATAAAGTTATAAGCGTGGGAGGCACCCACTTCTGATTTGGAGGGTTTTCTTGTGGAAGCACAGACTGATATACAGACCTACCTGGAGCAGGGCAGGCAGGCGTTAGCGCAAGGACAGGCGCGTGAGGCGGCGATTGCATACGCGCACGGCGCGCAGATGGAGCCGGATAATCCGCTGGTCCACCTGGGATTGGCACAGGCCAATCTCGCGCTGGGCAACTACGACGTTGTGAAAATGGCGTGTCGGCGCGTGCAGGAGTTGCAGCCCACGGGCGGGGCCGAAGGGTTCACCGCGCAGGCGCTGCTGGACCTGCTTGACCGCCGCTACGATCGCGCTTTACAGAATATCGATACGGTGATCAGCGAGAATCCTGGCGTCGCCTATGCCCACGCCCTGCGCTCGTACCTGCTGCGCGCGACAGGACAGGACTACGACGCGAATCTGGCGCGGGCACGCGCGGCGCGCCTCTCGTTCGGAGGCCGCTTCGAAGGCTGCTTCCCACCCCTTGAGTCCTCGCCCTACGGTGCATACAAGGGAAACCCGACGCCAGCCATACCCACGCCAACGGTTACACGCGAAGAGCCGCGCCCGGCAGCACAGGAGCCGGTGCCCACATGGTCGCGGCCCAACCAGGTGCAGCGCCAGGTCGTGCGCACGCGCTTCGCCCTGAGCCAGCGTCCTGGCCTTGTAACAAACGTACTTATCACCATCAACGTCGTCGTCTACCTAGTTATGGCGATACTGAGCAAGAGCATCACCGATCTGCCTCAGGATATCATTGTGCAGTTCGGCGCGCAGAATACGCCGCTGATTCAGCAGACGGGGCAGTACTGGCGCATCTTCACAGCGATGTTCATCCACTTCAATCTCATTCACATCGGACTGAACATGCTCTCGCTCTTCCTGATTGGTAGAGTCGTTGAACTCTTTTATGGCAAGTGGCGCTACCTCGTCATCTACCTGGGTTCGGGCATTCTGGGCGGCATCGCCACCTTCTTTCTAGACCCGAACGTCCTGGCGGCGGGTGCGTCGGGTGCCATCTTCGGCGTCTTCGGCGCGCTGGGCGTCTTCTACATCGTCAACCGGCGCGCGCTCGGTGCCTACGGTCCCAGCGCGATCGGACAGTGGGTCTTCTGGCTCGGCCTGAACCTGATCTGGGGCTTCTCCACGCCCGGCATCGGCGTCCTCGACCATATCGGCGGCCTCGTCGCCGGTATCCTGCTCGCGATTCTTCTGATGCCGCGCACGCGCGGGAGAAGAGCGTTCTAGAGGAATTTTGTAATTATACAGTAGGATGGGCCTTGCGTCCATCCGGCCCAGGGAGCGCGATCAGGCAACGGCGCAGCATACTGGGAACCGGATGGACGCAAAGCCCATCCCTACTGAAGAACAGCGGGGAAGCACAGACATTGTTTATTGCTGGTCGCTGTACACTGGTAGTAGGAGCCGAGCTTGCAATCTCGCTGTGACCCGGCTGAGTCACTGTCCTATCCATGCCCTTTACCCCCCTGCTCGGCTCCTCACTTTTCCGAAACACGGACCTCGTGATCCCGAAAGAAGACACGCCAGCTCCCACAGCCGAGCATGAAGGGCTGCATATAGCATCTAGCCAGATAGTAGCGTTTAGTTTATACTATAAAAACATATAATGAGGCAAGCGATGCGAAGGAGTGGTATGAGCAAACAAGAGAGCAATATTTTTACAATTGATGAGACTCGCGGGCGCGTACGTATTCGCCTACAGGAGTTATATGAGAAACAGAGTATTAAGCCGCTACGCGATTTATTTACTACTGAACTGAACTACGATTATAGCGATAAGGGGTTGAACCTGCCCGATGAGAAGAGTAGGGAATTGGTGTATCCCAATGAACAACCACGCATTCTTGCTACAGGCGGTAACGGGGACTTCAAAATAATCTATATTCGTCTGCGCGCATCGCTCTCTCGCGTCAACGAGCGCACGCTTATTGCCAAACTCTTACCCAATAACCTCTATGCACTCTTTATTTTTTCAGATGCTCAACAACAACAATGGCATTTTGTAAACGTCAAAGATAAAGAGGGTAAAAGCGATGTAAAAAGTCGCCTGCTCCGGCGTATTACGGTTGGGCGTGAAGAACAATTACGAACCGCTACTGAACGTATCGCTATGTTGGACCTCAGTACCCTTAATCACGACATAGCTACCCTTTCACCACTTGATATTCAAGACTTGTTTGACCAGGCATTTGATGTCGAGGCGGTCACACGAACCTTCTTCCGCGACTACCGTATCTGTTTCGACATTCTCCAGAAAGATCTATACAAGCAGAGCGGTGACGAAACATGGGCGCACGATTACGCGCTACAATTGCTCAACCGCTGTATGTTCCTCTATTTCATTCAACGCAAACGCTGGCTAGTAC
>JALYTQ010000455.1 GCA_030854195.1 Chloroflexota bacterium | reverse complement strand
ACATACAGATGAATCACGAGTAGTAACGTTACAGCCCATTCATCCTGCCGCAAAAAAAGCACGATTGCCATAATGCAAGCTCCAATAACAATTGCAAGGACGTAAGAGCCGATTATAGATGATGCTATGCCCAACAGTAGAGCTAGTATTGCTAAGCCTACAAAAACGAGGGGAATGGGAGATAGTGCGGTACTTAACTTATCCTTCGTAGGCGTTCTCACTGGAAAAGAATTTATTTTTAACATTATCCTATCCTTTGATGCAAATGCTTATTTTTTCAATGCAATAACTTGTTTCCAGGCCGGATTATTTATCCTGTGCTATTTAGAAGCTACAGGAGTAGTCGATAGCTATAGTGGTATTTTTTGTTAGCTCCTGATTCAAAATCACAACACGATCGCCTGCCGCTTCTATCCCTCCTGTTACATTTGTCACAGTTGCACACGAGGGTAATTGCACCTGCTCATGCACGCTCCATATCGTGCCTGCCTGTCGCTGAATCGTCTCCTCATAATGCCAACCATGCCCATCGTAGATGGCGGCGTGAGGCACGCGCCAGTCAAGGGTAATCGTGCGCGTCTCACCATATTGCAGGGTGAAGAAGCCTGCCCACACCTTGTGACCAAAGGCGTCGTTACTGGTCTGCGGCTGCCAGCCATCCTGGGTCTGTAACACACTTCTTCTGGGGACATAGACGCGGGCATAGTCGCGATAAAGGGGAGAGCCGTAGACCTGGCCCGGTGTGGTCCATGCGTAACGCAGCGTCGTATGATGCAGCGCGTCACCAGCCATGTCAAGCGTTACGTCGTCGTTTAAGGTGTTTGTGATCTGGCTGTTGGCTTTGTCTGCTCCAATGTTCGCGTCCACAATGAAGAGATTATCTCCTGGCGCGGTCTGGATGGATGCATCCAGCCCCGCGTTGTGAAGGAGCGTCTCCGCTGCTGGCGCATTGAAGTAGAGCTGCAGGTCTTTTGTCTGCACCGCGTCGGCCACAATCCGTATGAATTGAGGGATATGCGCAGTTGCTATCTGGCGAACACGCGCGAGAAAATGTTCGGCCAGTAATGCTGTGAAGTGTTTCCGCAACGAGGAATGCCCATCCGGTGAGGCTACGTCGTCGGGACCATGAGCACCTGGACCAAGCTGATAGTAATGAATGCGCTCAATCAGGTTTTGCGCGTTGATGGTCTCATTGTATTCGGGAACGGCAATGGGTCCGGTGATGGCAAGTGCATGTTGAATGAAGGTGGGCGTGATAGCAAACACACCTTGCAGCGGAACATCGCCTCCCTCACTCACATAGTTTGACTCAGCCGCACGGGCAACTGTTGGAAAATCAGCGTCGAGATTCGAGTCGCGCACGCTCCAGTTCCCCTTTGCAATATCGAACCAGCTATACTGAGGTGGAAACGGTATACTCATGCCTGCTGCGGCAAAGGGATGATCGAGCAGGTCGGTATCAGTAATGTGCGCGTCCGTGAGCAGACCACCTGAAAGCGTCACCGTGCCGTAGTTGCCAATGAAACCGCCGCCGGGACGGAGCTCGGTTGAGTCAAGCACTTCGACGAAATAATTTGCTGGCGCGCCGATACCGAGCAGGGCTGGCGCGAGCGGCAGTACTTTGCCAATGCCATCCAACCAGAGCTGAAACGTTGGCATGTCATTGCGTAAAGTATCTACCAGCTTGCCTATACGCGGGTCGGTCTGCATGTCAGAAGGCTGGAGTTGACCCATTTCGTGCGTGACCACCGCTAACGAAGCCTGGATATCACGAAACCTTTGTGTGATAACGGCAAGATCTGCCGCCGTGATACCACCGGCCTGGCCCCGCGTATACAGCCGCGCGAGGAGTAAATTCAGTATATCGCAACCGGCCACTCCGGCCTGAGAGAGCGCGAGAGAAAGAGAAACCAGGTGCAGTGCAGCGTGGAGGCGAGTCCCATATATAGGAAGAGCCTGTGCAGCTCCCGGTACAGTCTTCAGGTCAGTATTTACCTGTGTCAAGGACTTTATAGCAGCGGCGAATTCATACTGCATCTTCGCTATGTTGGATGCATCAAGGGGATTGCGCGCTGCTGTATTCAAAAGTTCCTTGACTTTTAAGAGATGCTGCATACCCTCTTGCGCTAGAACCTGATCGCGTTGATAGCTAGCTGCATAGGTTCGGTATTCAAGTCCCGATACTATGGACCCCAATACGATCAGTAGC
>JALYTQ010000262.1 GCA_030854195.1 Chloroflexota bacterium | reverse complement strand
GGGCTGGCGTTCTCTTCTACCTCTTGCGGACCCACGCCGCCGGAGATAGCTGGAACCTCGTCCTCGTCATTATCCTCCCATGTAGGTAAGACCCTGGTAGCCATAGCGCTCTTGCCGCGATGCCTGAGATTGCGCCGCACCGAGCGGATGTGAAAGATGTTGAGGCCCAGGTAAAGCACATAGACCACGAGCAGGATCAGGGCGATGCCGACGCTGACCGCCTGCATGCGCGCTTTATCGTGAATGGCAGTGCTGGCGATATAGGGAATGAGCAGGCCCGCCACCGCCATGACCATCATCGCGGAGTATTGGCCCGCGTCGCGGTAGCTAAAGAACTGCTTCCCCCAGCGAAAACCGCCCAGGGCCAGCGAGCCGCCGAGGACGAGCAGAGCATTGGAGATGATTGAACCCGTGATCGAGGCTTTCACGACCGAAAGCAGCCCTTGCTGCAAGGCAAAGATGCCAATGATGACCTCGGGCGCGTTGCCAAAGGTCGCGTTGAGCAAGCCCCCAGCGATCGGGCCGACGTAGTATGTGAGATCCTCGGTGGCACGACCAATCAGCGCTGCCAGCGGTATGAGACTGAGCGTTGAGAAAATAAAAATGGCCGTCTCCAGTTTTGGACCCTCTACCAGTGAGATGATGGGGGCGACGACGGCCAATATTACCAGATAATAGAGCCAGCGCGGCATAGCGCCTCCGGCCTAATTAATGCAAAAACATTTGATCCACGCGGATTCGTTCTGCTTCCTGGGCTACGCCGGTACTTCCGCCGCTTCATCAACGACATTCACGGTGATTTTTGGCTCCAGCCCGCTGGCGATGCGCACAGGTACAGTGAACGTGCCGGGGGAACGAATTGGATCGGTTAGCTCGATTGAGCGACGATCAACGACAATATCCTCGACTTCGCGTAGCGCGGAGGCGATATCCTGGCTGGTAATCGAGCCATAGAGACGGCCCTGGGTGCCGACGCGCGCCCGGAAAGTGAGCGTTACAGTGTTCAGGCGCTCTGCCTGCTGGCGATTCTGCTCGGCCAGCTTCTCCACCCTGCGCTGTTCGGCGGCGATGCGCTGTGCGCGGTTGGCGATCAGGCCAGGGGTTGCTGCAGCCGCCAGTCGGCTCGGCACAAGGTAGTTACGGGCATACCCATTCGCGACCTCTTTCAGGTCACCAGCTTTTCCCAGACCTTCAACATCTTGTAGTAAAATGATTTTCATAGAAACTGAACTCCTCGTAGAGGTGGGGTAAAGACCCGTCCTCCTGCCTCACGCTTATAATACGGTGGCTATTATAGCGTACTGTGAGGGGTTTGTCTACCTCGCTTTCGAGGGGTCGTCGAGCTTGCGAGGTAATTTTTGTCCATTTATGTCTAATGGCAGCTATTTGAATTTATCGTTGCTGCTATCAGAATCAGGGCATTCAGAGACCTTCTGGATACTCTTGAGGCTTAATGACAAGCTATTTTAAGAAGATTGAATATAATTTAACCTGGAAATGATATGCTATGTTTAAACTCTAGAAGATGTGATATAATTTCATACTAGCTCTTGTAACATTAGAGTAGATTAGACTAACTCATGAGGAGCGCTAACTTGGCTGGTAGAAAATATAAAAAGTCGCCAATTGTTGAAGCTGTATGCGAATTTCAATTCGAAGAAAGTTCTTCTTGGGATCTGGCTATCCCTGGTTTAGTATATGAGAAAATACGAGCCAAATTTCCTATACGTCGCCAGGCTGCACGAGTTACTTTAGGCATTTCAGCTTCAGAAGAGCAAGGCGGACCACAGATTGGAACAGTGCCGATTATGCAGTTTTTGCGCAAGGACGAAAAGGCGCTTATTCAAATCGGACCAAATCTTCTTTCTGTTAATATACTGAAGCCTTATCCTTCCTGGCAAAAATTTTTACCGTCAATAAAAAAAGGAGTCACAAGTTACTGTGATGTAGTTATGCCTAAAGACATTCATCGTATTGGATTACGCTATATTAATCAAATCAATTTTCCAGGTACAAACATTAAATTAGAGGACTATCTTGAATTTCGCCCTTTTATTGGTTCAAATTTACCGCAGGATTTCGGGTCATTTATCGTAGGAATACAGATCCCTTATGAAAACTCCAGAGATATTCTGAATCTTCAATTAGCAAGCCTCCCTAACAATGGTATTTCAGAAGATAATGCTGCTATAATACTTAGTCTTGATTATGTGCTTCTTAAACCAGGAGAGGTGGCTTTAGATGCGGTTTTTGAATGGGTGGAGACTGCCCACAGTCATATTGAAGAGGTTTTTGAAGCTAGTATCTCAAAAACTTTGAGAAATTTGTTTGAGGAGATAGCAGAATAAAATGGCGTATGTTTCAAACCCTCAAGAATTGGTACCAGTAAACACACAAGTGGTTCTGTCCTCTTCGCTTCAACTTCCACAAAAGAAGTATGGGGAAGAGAACACGCGCCCCAGTTATTCTGTAACATTACAAGATTCTATGGATTTGGACTATCCCTGGACAGTGGGTTTTGCTTCAAGATTCGGTCTTTCAGGTAGTGAAGATGTAAGGTCAGAAATAGATTTAAATCCAGATTCTTTTAATACTCTAAAATATCGTTCTTACACTGTGTTCGTTTCTTATGAAACCAGGCCAGACATTGCCTTATCTCTCCAGAGCTTATTCGATGGAGGAGCCAATACTTCGATTTCTAACACTTCTTTGAGCAAAAGTTGGCAATTTTTTCCCAATTTGATCTTGAACTTACAAGACCCCTTCATAGTAAAGCAAATTCGGGATGAGAGAAACACATTAGTACATGGACTTCCCCGAACACAAAATCCACATTGGTTAGTTAATGATTTAACGATTGCTTCTTCTAGCGAAGATGTGCAGCCTCTTGAGCAGTTATATCGTTTTCGGGAGCCAATAAAAATACACCATTTCCTTGAAAATAACTTATTCCTTATTCCGTTACTAAAAGAAGCGTATACTAATATTAGAAAATATTTTCCATATGTACAACTTTTTCTTAAATTGGTCGTTGATCCAGAAGCGATCGATGACGAGCAATTGGTGGTATTTATTGCAGTAGAGAAGGATATAGATGAAGCTTCTCAGGCATTAGATCGGCTCGATGAAGAATGGTGGTTAAGTGCTATGAAACGAGCACAGGATAAACTTTGTATTACACTGGAGTTTCGATGAGTTTTGATTGGTTACATTATATTGATATGGCGCAAGAATTATTTAGACAGTCTTCGGTTTCTTCACATAAGGATGCTGATTTACGTTGCTCGATCAGCCGTGCATATTACGGAACTTTTCATAGGGCACGTCATCGCCTGTATGATAGATGGGGTATCCTGGTTCCAAAGACCGCAAGCGCACATTCTCAAGTGAGGAAGGAATTTAAGGATAAAGGTCATTGGCAAATAGCAGCGAACTTGAATCGTATGCGAATTGATCGAAATCTTGCTGACTACGAAGATTCTGTTCCAAATCTGGATGCTGTTGCCAGGGAAAATTTGAAACGAGCTAACCAGGTAATTTTAGCGTTAAAGCAAATTCAATAAATTTTCCAGGTATTAAAGGCAGAGAAAGTAAAGTGATAACCATAATGAATATAGAGGGCACATACACATTTCAAGCAAAGGCGGAAGCGATACTACAGAGGCTGGCGGACCAGGAGACGCTGCGCCGCGTTATCCCTGGGCTGGAACATCTGGAGCGGGTGGGCGAGAATCGTTACGAGGTCGCTATACATATCAGGTACGCGCCGCTGGTGGGCAGCTATCGGGGATATATCACGATCAGCGGGGGCGACGACGCCTACCGCTTCGTTATCGAGGGCAAAGGCGAGACCGATACATTCAGCGGCAGCGGCAGCATTCAGTTCCACCCAAATGGTGGCAATACTACGCTCATATACAGGGGCACGCTCGCGCTTCACAGGCGCGGCACACAGCTCAGTCCAGCGGTGACTCGGGGAGCCGCTAAATTCCTGATGCAACAATTTTTTAGCGCACTGGCGAACCAGTTGCATACGCATACGCCTTCGGAGGAGTTGGTGGGTAGCAGTGGGCGAAACGGGCACCAGGATATCTTTATTTCATTACCGGAGGGCGCGACGCCCACGCCTATAGCGCAGGGCATTGCCCACCTGCTTGGATTGGGCGCAGACGATCCGTTACAGGAGAGGATCTGGGCCAACCGCGTGCGGCGTATCGGCCTGATTTCCGGCTTCCTGCTGCTCGTGTGGATCGGCACGCGCTTGCCACCACGCGAAAGGTAACTACGGATCAATGATCGAGCGCAGGCGCGCCTTCCAGTCGTCTTCGTTGCTGGACTTATCGGACGCCTCGACGGTCCAGCTGCGCGTGCCATCCGCCGACTTCGTAGTGGGAGCGCGTGGCTGGCGCGGCTCCTTTTCGCTCAGGTTGCGCAGGGCGGTCCACGCGGCCATACGTACATCCTGCACAGGATCGGAGAGGAGCGGCTGGATGGCGTCGCGCGCCGATTTTACGCCCATGCGACCAAGTGCGCGCGCGCTGCCAGCACGCTCATCCATCGTTGGAGCCTGCAACAGTGGAAGCATATCAGGAACCATCCGGGTCAACGCCAGGTCGGCGATGAGGCGCAGCAGGCGACTACGGCGCATCGGATGCGTGATGGTAGCCAGAGCGGCGCGGCAGTCGGCATAGATCTGCGCCTTGTTCTCGATCAGTCGCTGCTCCTTCGCTTCAGCCACCGCCATTTCGGGCGATAGTGGCGCATTTCCACGCAGAAATGGCTCGATCCACGGTGCCACGTTATCGGGCGCGCCGTTATTTTCGTGCAATTGCAGAATGGTGGAGTAGTGCTCTTGCAGCCAGGAGTAGAGGGCCAGCGTGACCTCGGCGTCGCGGGCGGCATAGGCAACCATGGCGGGCGGCAGGGGACGGCGCGTCCAGTCGGTGCGCTGCAGGCTCTTGTCCAGGCGCATATGGAAGGCGCGCTGCAGCATCGCCGCCAACGAGGACTCGTGCTGCCCAAAGATCGAACGGCACGTCGCCTCAAGGTCGTAGTAGTGCGCGACATTCAGCCCGCGCTCAGCCATCACGCGCATATCGGCACCCGCGCCATGTAGTAGAATTATGTTAGCAGGATTGCTCACAACGGCTTCCAGGGGAACGAGATTTTGCAGCCGCAACGTATCCACTACGAAGCAATGCTGGTCAACGGCAAGCTGTAACAGGGCCAGGCGCGGGACCGTCGTCAATGCATCGCCCTGTGTACGCGAACGCACCTGAGTAAATTCCGCGTCGATCGCAATCACACCTGCATGCTTGAGTATGTCGACGGCGTACAACAACTGCTCCGCCCGGTCGACCCATAAGCGCTCGCCCCTCGGTGGAAGCTGACCGGCAGGAGGAACGGGACCAAGATAGCCAGGCTGCACCGCGTCCCGATCTTCCGGTTCTGCCAATGGCGTATTTTCGCTCAATGTACTCCCATTCTGCCTTCTCAAAACAGAGCCTCTACAATATAATTACACTATAGCAGATTTCTAAGAAAACGTATAGAGATTCTGGCCTGGCCTATACAGGACTGAGAAAACACGGTATATTTGTTTTGGAAATAATTTGAGATAAGAAAGAAGGACGCACTACCAATGCTTGATGAGATTTTAGCCAACAATGAGCGTTTCCTCAATGAACATAAATTGTCGCCGATTGGTCATGCCCCGCGCAAACGTACGGCGGTGGTGACGTGCATGGATTGTCGCCTGGTAACTATGTTTGAAGAGGCTCTGGGCTTGCAGCGAGGCGATGTACTGGAACTGAGGACAGCCGGAGCAACGATTTCTGAACCCGAGCGACCTGGCGCTGGCAATGATCTTATTCGCTCGCTCGCCGGTGGCATCTATCTGTTGGGCGTACGCGAGGTTGTGGTCGTCGGGCACACCAACTGCGGACTGGCGCACGCCGATCCTACCGCGCTAACCGCATCCATGCAGGCGCTCGGCGTAGATCCACAGAAGTTGATCGAGAAGGAGAAGTTGGGCGACATGAACGGCCTGCTGCGCTGGCTCGGCGTCTTCCAGGATGTGCATGTGAATGTCAAAGAAGTGGTCAGCGTTATCCGCAACAGCCAGTATCTTCCACGCGTTCCGGTGCATGGTCTGGTGATAGATATCGATACGGGGAAGCTGACGCTCGTCGACCGCGCTTCTGAGAACGCGGCTTAACTGCTGCGAGCGTAAAAAATGGAGGGCGCGATTCACAAGCCCGTTGGCGATTTATAAGACCATTTGCAAATGAAACGAATTATATGAAGATACATCTCCATTTGAAACACTGGCACCTGTTCCTGTTGCTCGCCCTCGCGCTGATCGTTGGGGCTTGCGCCTCCTCTACTGGCGCGCCGGGAGCAGCGTCAACCGTTAAGGCTACCCCCACGCCGTCGCAGCCTGTTTCGGCACAGCAGGTGTTGACCAGCCCCATTACCTACGTGGCGTTGGGCGCTTCGGATGCCGTGGGCGTGGGTGCCAACCAGCCAGCGTCGCAGGGTTACGTTCCTCTTCTGACGCGAAAGCTGCCACCGGACTCGCACCTCATCAACCTGGGCGTGAGCGGCATCCATCTGCACGAGGCGCTGAACGAGGAGCTGCCACTGGCGCTCTCAACGTCTCCGAAGCTGATCACTATCTGGCTGGTGGCGAACGATTTCGTCGCCAATGTACCCTACACGAGCTATATGCAGGATCTCAATACGCTGCTCTCGCGCTTACGAGCGGGCACGCAGGCGCGCATTGCGATGGCGAATCTTCCCAATCTTACGTTGCTACCCTCATTCGCCAGACTCAACGCCCAACAGAAAGCGGCGATGGTGAGCTCGATTAAGCACTGGAACGCCGGTATCGCAAGCATGGCAGCGCGCTATCACATAACCCTGGTCGATCTACAAACCCAGAATAGTCTGCTCACGGCGCATCCCGAGTATATAAGCTCCGATGGTTTTCATCCAAGCTCAGCCGGGTATGTTCAACTGGCGAATCTCTTCTGGCAGGCTATTAAGTCTTAGCTACTCATGTCCTACCCGCGTCCCAGCTTCGCCAGCAACGCGCCCTTTAGGAGGCCAATCTCTTCGACTTTGAATAACAATACAAGGCCAAAGTAAGCAGCTGCTGCCAGTCCGCCCGCTACGAGAACTACTAAGAGGCGTCCGGTGAACTTCGTTAGCGAGAAGAGCGCGACGTGGCCCAGGAGG
>JALYTQ010000261.1 GCA_030854195.1 Chloroflexota bacterium | reverse complement strand
AAAATTCCAAGGATCTGCTATGGATGTTGTGACATTTGGCGAAACGATGATTCTCATGACTCCGATGAAGCAAGGGTCATTGGAAACGGCCTGGGAGTTTCAGAAAGGCTTAGCGGGGGCCGAGTCCAGTGTGGCCATTGCACTGGCTCGCTTAGGGCACGTCATTGATTATGCCGCTCACCATCACGTTCAGGAAAGGATCCTCACCTGAAGGCTAGTTTGCTGCTCATCAGATTCAAGCAAACGGACATGCCGCCGCCGAAGCAGAAGCCAACGCTGGCGATCTTCCCGGCCTGGACAAAACTTTGCTTGTTCAGATAAAATCAAGCGCTTTGACGAGATCCTGCGTCGATTTTTCCTCGGAGATACCACCGAACAGTACCGGTAGCGTTCTCTGGATTATTTCTCTCTTTTCCTGGAGGTGCTGAGATAATGCTTGCTGCATATATACGCGGTCGGACATCTTTTCCCAGCCAGGCGTTTGTACAAACGCCATCGTTTCTTCAATGTTCGAGGGGATCAGTACGCTGGCGAGCTCAGGTCTTGAGAAAAGGTCAGGCGCAAATGCGACATATCCTTCTGCCGCGAATCTGTTGGCTATACCCTTGATCTGGTCGTTGAGTCCCAGGATCTCGTGAATGACAATCACTACAGGATGAGGTCCCTCCTGTGCAGGTTTGACCAGGTAGGCCTGAATTTTGCTTTCTTCGCCATCGTAGGCGATCATTGCGCCGGATTCATTGACCAATTTTCAGTTTTCCTTTCATGAATATAGAGCAGAAAGTGCTAGTGGCGACTCTCCATAAGGGAACTTGCATCTACTGATTCTGTCAATGTCAGGGCAATCGCGCCGTGGAGCGATGCGTCATTCAAGAAGCGGGCAGGGACAATCTCTGGTGGAAAGGGGACCGCGTATCCTAGACGGAACGCGAGGGCATGTAAAATCACATCGCCCGAACTCATCAGTCCGCCGCCCACGGCTATGCGGGCCGGGTCAATCAAGATGGCGAGGTTGGCGATGTGGGTTGCCAGTTCAGCGAGCATCCCATCTACAAGGAAACGGGCACGAATGTCTGAATGCACAAACAGATCGGCAGCGCTAAGCGATTCTCCCAGTAGGAGGCTGGCTCGTTCCCCTATAAAACGCCCACCGACAGCCTCCTCCAGTGGCGCTCGTCCCTGCGCCGCGCCTGTGGTATCCAGAACGCTGCGCAAATTATAGCCAATTTCACCAGAGGCCCCATGCGCGCCAGTAACAACCCGCCCTCCAATCACGATTGCGGTGGCAATGCCTGTACCAAGGCTGAGGTAGACAGCCGGGTCCGCCCCCTTGAGCGCGCCCCAAAGAAACTCTGCCATAGCCGCCGCCTTCACATCGTTTGCCACTACCACGGTTGGAATGTGCAGATTTGCGCGCATCGTTTCACGCAATGATACCCGATCCCAACCCGGAATGTTGGGTGAGAGTAATATACCATTGTCCTGCACGACGCCGGGAGTTACCACTCCAACCGCGCTACATTGCCCTCCCTCTTCTATTGCCGTTTGTTCAATCAAGGCGCGCGCGGCCACTATCGTTCTCTCAAGGACTTGTTGAGCGCCTTGAGTAGCATGCGTGTCGAGCCGCGTCTGCCTCAAGATGCGGCCATTCAGATCAGCGCTTGCTACCGCGATCTTTGTACCGCCAAAATCAATGGCAACTACAAAATTGTGAGCGCCTGTAGCGAGCGAGTTATCGTTCATCATTGGTTCGTCCTCCGCTTCTTGCCACGCTCAGGCTGATGCCTCTGTCTCGACGGGTTTTTCCAGGTACTCCTCCTTAATGTCCTTGGGACCAAAGGGCCAGATATGCTCAACGAAACGCGCCCACAGGAGGTATGCTACAACACCAGCAGCGACCCAGGCAAGTGAGAGTATTATGGGCAGCATACCGGACGAGTAGTACACATACACCCAACCAACGAGCGCGATAATACTGGGCAGCGGGTAGAACCACATGTGATAGGGGCGCTTCAGATCGGGCTGCCTCCGGCGTAAGACCGTCAGCGCGACTACCTGTCCGATGCCCTGGATGAGCACAATAACCGCGATGAGCATATTGATAACCGTCGAGAGGGAGAAGAAGGTGCCAATAGCGGTAATCACGCACATCACAATCAGAGCGACGTGAGGGAAGTGATAGCGTGGGTGCAATTTGCCGAACTGGCGCAAGAAGACGCCATCACGAGCCGCGTTATATGGCACGCGCGAGCCGCCGAGCAGTCCCGTAAAAACCGAAGCAAATGCGGTGATGATAATCAGGACCGTCACCACGCTTGAAACGCCCTTGCCCCAGACATGTTCCAGAACCAGGGAAGCAATTGAGGTTGATTTAGCAACGGTCTGCCAGGGCACGACTCCCATTACTCCAATGTTGAGGGCCAGGTAGAGTATCATCATACCCAGGACAGAAACGATAATAGACCAGGGGATGACGCGGCCAGGATTGCGAATCTCAGCACCCATGTACGCCGTCGTATTATAGCCCAGGTAGTCATAAATGCCGATGAGCAGGCCAGCGCCTAGTCCAGCAAAGAAGGTGCCATTCAAGGAGAAGGCATTGGCTGGATAAGCAAAAGCAAGGGCAGGGTTAAAATGGGTAAGCGACGCAACAATCACTGCGCCGATGGAGAGCAGCATAATGCCAAACAGGATGTTGGTGAGGATACCGATCGACTCGATGCGCCGGTAGAGCGCGAACAGGACCAGACCAACGATTAGCAGGGAGACGAGGTCGATTTCCCACTGGCTCATATTTGGCCAGAGATAGCCGAGATAGGATACCAATCCAATGACACCAGTAGACATAATGAGAGGGATAAAGAGGATCGCGGTCCAGCTAAAGATGAACGGCATTAAGCGTCCGGTCCGATACTGGAAAGCCTCGCGGAGGTAGATATACGTGCCTCCGGCTCCAGGCATGGCAGCTCCAAGTTCGGACCAGATCAGGCCATCTGCCAGGGCCAGTATCGCGCCTGCAATCCAGCCGATGATTGCCTGCGGACCCCCAAAGACCGCGACCATGAGGGGGATGGTGATGAATGGACCGATGCCACACATCTGGGTCATGTTGATGGCTATCGCCGTTGGCAAATTAATACTACGTACAAAGCCTGTGTTCTTTTGTTCCGCAGCTCTACTTTGAGCTGTTTCTGGGGAACCACCAGTGGAACCTCCGTCTGGATTCTTGTTTACGCTTGAAGAACTCACGGGCCACCTCCTTGTGTTACCTGTTTTGAAGAAACGAGGAAAATAAATATGAGCTATACGAAAACGATATTCTATAGTTAGTATAGTTTCCTAACTTTGGTTTGTCAATACTTCGCATTGCCTTTTTACAACCTGGTAAAGATAGTTTACAATGAGGCAGGACTATGCATTACTGCAAAGGAGGCACTGCATGTCAACGACCAACAGCAATCTGCACCACGAATATCAGCCGGGAACTCCATCATTGTTGCGCGCTATCAACGAGCGAACTTTGTTGGAGTACTTGCGCAAGCATAAACCAACGTCGCGCGCCCAGCTTGCGCGCGCAACCGGGCTTTCCAAGCCAACCGTATCACAAGCGCTTGCCAGCCTTGAGGATGCGGGTCTTGTTCGGGCCGTCGGGCAGTCGATATCGAGCAAGGGAGGGCGTATAGCCATACTGTATGAGCCAAATCCAGATGCGGGTTATGTCATTGGCATTGATGTCGGTCGTGGCTGGGTACGCGCGGCAGTAGCGAACCTGGCCGGTCATATTATTGCGCGCAACGATAAGCCAAACGATGCCCAGAGCGCATCTGCACTCGTCGCATTGATCAGTCAGCTGGCGCGTAACGTTGTCATGGAGGCAGGCCTGTCCTGGTCCCAGGTAGTACACGCGGTCATCGGCACAGCCGGGGTCTTCGATGAGCAAAGTAAGCGCGTGCTTTTCTCATCGAATCTGCCTGAATGGGGACGCCACGGTCTGGTAGCAGAGTTGCAGGCCGCCTTTGGCCTGAGCCTTTCAGTAGAAAATGATGCGAACCTTGCCGCATTAAGCGAGCGTTCGTTCGGCTGGGGTGCCAATGCCAGTACCTTTGTCTACATCACTATAGGTACCGGCGTAGGCATGGGTATTGTTCTCAATGGAGCGCTCTACCGGGGGGCACGTGGCGCGGCAGGTGAGATTGGGTTCTTACCATTCGGCCTGGACGAAAGCTTAGAGGGAACGGAGAGCATCAGTGAGAGCTATTTAGGGATGTTTGAGGAGGCGACTTCTGCAAGTGGTATCGTTCGCCTGGCACAGAAGCTGGGCTTGCCTGCATCGCTGTCGCCCAGGCAGATCTTTGACGCGGCACAGCAGGGCGATGAAATAGCGCTTGCCGTAGTCGAACAGGAAGGATATCGCTTGGCGCAAGCAATCGCCGTTATCACTGCTGTCTTAGATCCAGAGCTCATTGTGCTTGGCGGGGGCATCGGCCAACGCGGTGAATTATTGCTCCCACCATTAGAGCGGAGACTCCAGCAGATTACTCCCTTGAGGCCGCGCATCGTGGTCTCAAAGCTAGGGGATGATAGCGTACTGCTCGGCTCAATTGCTACGGCGTTGGAGGTGGCGCATAATCTTGTCTTCCAGGCTTATATCAATAACAATAATAGCATTTCAATGTAATTATTTCAGGTGCCCTCTGAACCCTTGCTTCAAAACTCAGCATCAACCTTCCGCACGAGTTCGACCAGGAGCGCCAATGCTGCCAGGCGCTCGTCAAGCGTCTGACCTTCGGGATTGACCTGCAACGTGTTTACGCCTGCGCGTCGGTGGGCGCGGAGGCGTTCGCGCACCATGGCTTCGGTGCCGATGAGGTTGGTTTTGAGCACCAGTTCGTCTGGGACACGCGCCGCAGCTGCTTCGCGCTGCTTCTTGAGCCACAGGTCCTGCACTTCGAGCGCAATGTCCACGTAGCCAGCGCGTTGATACACATCGTTGTAGAAATTGTGCTCCCGCGATCCCATCGCCCCAAGTGTGAAGGCGAGACCTGGCTTGCGCGGCGCGATCAGGCTCTCAACGTCATCGGAGAAGGCGACCACGCCACCCGCGACCTGCAGATCGAGGTCTGCGAGGGTACGACCTGAGCGGGCAGCTCCGGCGGCGATGGGATCGAAAAATAAAGAGGCATGTTCGGGGATGAAGGAGGTACCGAGCCAGCCGTCGGCCAGCTCACCGGTGAGCTCCAGGCTCTTCGGGCCGAGGGTCGCCAGGTAAACAGGCAGGTTCGGGCGCGGGATGGCATTTGAGGTCAGGGCTTTACCCTCGCCGTCGGGGAGCGGCACCTGATACACTTTGCCGTGATAGACAAGACGTTCGCCGCGTGTTACTTTGCGCACAATCTCAACGGTTTCGCGCAGGCGCTGCATGGGTCGGGCAAAAGGCAGACCGTGCCATCCTTCGATCACCTGCGGCCCACTGACGCCTAATCCCAGCAGAAAGCGGTCGCCGGAGAGCGATGCCAGGGCCATTGCAGTCATTGCAAGCAAGGCAGGAGTACGCGTGCCAACCTGCAGAATGCCCGTCCCAAGACGTAGCCTGCTGGTCTTCGCCGCCAGATAGGCCAGGGGCGTCGCTCCATCGTATCCCCACGTCTCCGCAGTCCAGGCCGAATCTATGCCTAAACGCTCGGCTTCGACTGCATAGGTGAGCGCTGAAGCCCAGTCTTCGGAAGAGGCGGTATAGGTAGAGACGCCAAACTGTATTGCCAGCTTCATATGCTTCTCTTTCCTCTATGGCTGTTGCGCCAGGACCGCTGAAATTGTCTGTATCTGGCGGGTGTGGTCGAGGGTATGGACGCGGGCGAAAAGAAGCCATTCACGCCAGTTCATGGTGCCGAACTCATTGTGTCCCCACACGATGCCGAGACGCGCCTGGGGGTCCGCCTGCAACACAACGGCAATCAGTCGCTCGCGGTGCGCCGCGATATCCGCGAGCAACTGTTCTCGCGTGGCATTGGTTGGGGTGTGCTCAAGCTGATCTTCTATATTCGCAGGCTGCTCTCCACGCTCAAGCACGCCACAGATCGACCGCTCTTCAATGGTCGCGATGCTGCGCACATGCGTCAGAACGTCGGCAGTGGACCATTCTCCTGCGCGGGGAACGGTGCGAAAGTCTGCGTCAGAGACGGCGGCGGTTGCCGTTAGCAATTGCTGGTGTGCCTCTCGCAACGCCTCGACAAGCTGCTCCGGTGTGCGGCGCATGGCCTGACTCGTCAGATAACTACGAATACGAGCGACCTCTTCGGCGCGTGTCTCCTGTTTTTCCTGGGCCATAGAACAACTCCTTGCCTCTGTACCTGAACTGCCTACGCGACACTATTATGCTGGATCACTACCGAAAAGCGGCTCAATCATGGGTCGCATACGAATCTCTGCGATACGCGAGCGCTCGGGCTGCGTGGCAATAAGCAGAGCGGCGGCAGCGACATCCTCAGCCTCCAGCATGTCCGATGCGGCCACGCCTTCCTCAGTTCTTCCTGTGCCGATTGCGAATTCCGTCTTCACTCCTCCTGGACAGACCACGCCGACTTTGATGCCGTGCGGACGCAGTTCTCGATCAAGCGCCTGGGTGAAGCCCACCTGCGCGAACTTGGTTGCGCAATAGACCGCCTCGCCCGCAAAGCCCATCACACCAGCTATCGAAGCAATCGTAATAATGGTGCCCTTTCCCTTTGCGAGAAGAACAGGCACCACATGACGCGTAAACACGAAGGTACTGCGCATATTCGTATCCATCATCGAATCGTAGTCGTCAGCGCCTGTCTCGACGAGGTTGCCATAAGTAGCCCTGCCAACATTATTGACCAGGATATTCAGTTGGCCGAACTCTTGCAGAGCGGTCTGAACGGCGCGCACAGCGGTCTCTTCCTCGCGCACATCGCCTACGACGATGGCACAGCGCCGCCCGCTTTTCTGCGCTTCCTCTGCCAATGCCTCAAGCCGTTCCGACCGACGCGCCACGACCACGAGATCCGCGCCCTCACTAAGAAATGAGCGAGCAATGGCCCTGCCGATACCCGAACTGGCTCCAGTGATCAGCGCCACCTGCCCTGTTAGCTTTCCCTCTGCCGTTGTTGACATAAATAATCTCCTGTCGATGCGCTTCTCAGCGTTTATTGTAAATAAGTTGATGGTACCAATTATACAACAGCAATGAGTGGAGCAGTCGCAGGGGAAAACATGACGTTGAATAAATAGG
>JALYTQ010000036.1 GCA_030854195.1 Chloroflexota bacterium | reverse complement strand
TCATTCGCGGCTCGGCGCTCAAGGCGCTGGAGAGCAAGGGCGACCTCTCGCGCAATGATCCGAATGCGGCCTGCATCTGGGAGCTGATGGATCAGGTGGACAGCTACATCCCGACACCCAAGCGCGCGACCGACAAGCCGTTCCTGATGCCGGTGGAAGATGTCTTCGGCATTAAGGGCCGTGGCACGGTGGCGACCGGGCGTATCGAGCGCGGCATCGTCAAAGTGGGCGAGAACGTCGAGATCGTGGGGATGAAAGAGGAGACCCGCTCCGTGGTGGTGACGGGCGTGGAAATGTTCCAGAAGACGCTGGACCAGGGCGAGGCAGGCGACAACGTGGGCTGCTTGCTCCGTGGCGTAGAGCGCGCGGACATCGAGCGCGGGCAGGTGTTGGCCAAGCCGGGTTCGATCAAGCCGCACAGGAATTTCCTGGCGCAGGTGTACGTGCTCTCCAAAGAAGAGGGTGGCCGCCACACGCCGTTCTTTAACGGCTACCGCCCGCAGTTCTATGTGCGCACAACCGACGTAACGGGAGCGATCAAGCTGCCGGAAGGCGTGGAGATGGTGATCCCCGGTGACAACATCGAGATGACGGTGGAGTTGATCCAGCCCATCGCGATGGAAGAGGGCGTCAATTTCGCTATTCGCGAAGGTGGTCGTACCGTCGGCGCTGGCATCTGCACCAAGGTGCTGAGCTAAAAGGATTTCAGAGGCCAGGAATGAAAGATTTCTGGCCTCTGCTACATCCGTATCAGGAGTTAAAGATATGGCTACGGGAACGAAACAGCGCATCCGTATTCGCTTAAAAGCGTATGATCACCGCATTCTTGATCAATCGGCAATGCAGATCGTAGATACCGCGCAACAGACCGGCGCACGCGTCTCAGGACCAGTGCCACTGCCCACGGAGATAGACAAGTACACCGTAATGAAGTCTCCGTTTATCGATAAGGATGCCCGCGAACAGTTCGAGATTCGGACGCACAAACGGCTGATTGATATCATCGATCCGACGAACAAGACTGTCGAGGCTCTCACACGTTTGAATCTGCCCGCAGGCGTGGATATTGAGATCAAACTGTAGGTTGCCTGGGGGCTTGCTCAAGAGAACAGGCTCTTATCTTAAGGCATTCTACAGGGAGGAGAGGAAAAGATATGCTAGATGCATTATTGGGCAGGAAGGTCGGCATGACCCAGGTGTTTGGGCCTAACGGCGTCGCCATTCCGGTGACAGTCATAGAAGTCGGCCCCTGCGTCGTGACCCAGATCAAGACCGCTGCCCACGATGGCTACGAGGCCATCCAGATTGGTTTTGAAGAGACTACCGCAAAGCGCACGCCGCGCCCAGAACTGGGACATCTTGGTCATCGCTTGCCGCTATTAAAGGGGCAGCGCAAACGCTTGCAGACGCATCAGCAAGAGCAGCGCAAGACGAAAGGCGAGACAGCCGAAGCTACAACTGAAGAGACGTCAGAAAAGCCAGGTAAACAGGTTCAGAAGTTGCTCAAAGTGCAGGAAAACCGCCAGCGCCGTCCGGGGCCGGAACTTGGACCCTTCAAAGTGTTGCGCGAGGTTGGCTTGCAGGATGGGGCCACCACCGAGAAGATAGAGCTAGGCACACAATTTGATGCCAGCCTGTTCAGGGATGGCGAGTCGGTTGACATCGTTGGAACCTCCAAAGGCAAGGGTTTCCAGGGCGGCGTCAAACGGCACGGCTTTAGCGGTGGACCAAAGACGCACGGTCAGTCAGACCGCCATCGCGCCCCTGGTTCGATTGGTTCTGGCACGACGCCGGGCCGCGTCCTCAAGGGCACGCGTATGGCTGGTCGTATGGGAAATGCGCGCATAACAGCGAAGAAATTGCAAGTAGTTCAAGCTGATCCTGAGCGCAATCTGCTGGTGGTGAAGGGCTCGGTACCTGGTGCCAATGGCGGCTTGCTCATGATTAAGAAGCATGTGATGAGGTAACCGAAATGCCCTCGACTACAGTGTATAACATGGCCGGAGAGGCCGTAGATCAGCTCGAACTGAGCGAGCAGGTGTTCGGAGTCATTCCTAACGTGGCTGTATTGCACCAGGTTGTCACCGCACAACTGGTCAATCGTCGCCAGGGGAACGCCTCGACCAAGACTCGCAGCGAAGTATCGGGCGGTAATAGTAAACCATATAAACAAAAAGGAACGGGCCGTGCCCGTCAGGGAAGCACGCGCTCACCCCAGTTCCGTCACGGCGGCGTCGTGTTTGGACCAAGGCCGCACGTGTATCATCACGATGTGCCAAAGAAGATGCGCCGTCTGGCGATCCGTTCGGCATTGTCCGACAAGGTCGCGAACGATAATCTGATTATCCTGAATGATCTGACATTCGAGACGCCGCGCACCCGCGCTATGCTCGATATGTTGGGTAAGCTGCCAGCCAGTGCGGGCAAGCGTGTATTGGTGTTGCTGCCGCAGCGTGACGAAAACGTCATCTACTCGACGCGCAACATCCCGACCGCCAAAGTGCAGCACGTCTCCTCGATCAACGTCGTGGAGCTGCTGAAGCATGATTGTCTCATTATGCCGTTGAGCACTGTGCGCTGGATCGAACTGGTATTTGGCGAAGGGTTGAGCGCGGACGAGGCGAGCGAGCGCGTTGCCGGAGCGGTTGAAGTAGCCGTGACGCCAGCAGCGAGCGCGTCAGCGGAGCCAGCGGAAACCGTCACGCCAACCGAGTCGGATAGCGAAGCGTAGGCGAGGAGGAAACACTGTGGAAATCACAGAAATATTGCGCCAGGGTATCGTCACCGAGGAATCGGTGAGGCTGCAAGGGCTAAACAAATATACCTTTAAGGTAGCGTTGAGCGCAACGAAGATCGACATCCGCCGCGCGGTCGAGACACTATTCCATGTGAATGTGGTTTCGGTCAACACTATTCGTATGCCAGGCAAGGCAAAGATGATTCGGCGGCGCGGGTCGGCACCTCGACCCGTGGTGGCCCGCGAGTGGAAAAAGGCGATTGTCACTATCCGTGAAGGGCAGACAATCGACGCATTGAAGGCGTAAGGGATAGAAGAGATGCCAATTAGACAGTATCGACCAACGTCTCCCGGGCGTCGCGGCATGTCTGTTTCGACATTCGAGGAGATTACAAAGACAAGGCCGGAGAAATCTCTGACCGTCCGGCTGCAGAAGCACGCGGGACGTAACAACCAGGGAAAGATCACGACGCGCCATCGTGGTGGTGGTGCCAAGCGTGCCTATCGCCTGATCGATTTCAAGCGCAACAAGCTGGGCGTCCCAGCTAAAGTTGCGGCGATTGAATACGATCCAAACCGCTCGGCCCGTATCGCCCTTTTGCACTACCTGGACGGCGAGAAGCGCTACATTCTAGCGCCGGTGGGCCTGAAGGTCGGCGATCAGGTGACAGCCGGACCGGAGGCAGACATCAAGCCAGGCAACGCCCTGCCACTGAAAAACATACCGACCGGCACGACCATTCACAACGTAGAGTTGCAGCGTGGTCGCGGTGGTCAGCTTGTGCGCGGAGCGGGCGTCGGAGCGCAGCTGATGGCGAAAGAAGGAAACTACGCTCTGCTGCGTTTGCCTTCTGGCGAGCAGCGCAACGTGCATATCCTCTGCATGGCGACCATCGGGCAGGTAGGCAATGTTGACCATGAGAACCAGAGCATCGGTAAGGCCGGGCGCTCGCGTCACATGGGTCGTCGTCCTACCGTTCGTGGATCGGTTATGAACCCGCGCGACCATCCTCATGGTGGTGGTGAGGGACGCGCGCCAATCGGAGGCCAGCCGCAGACACCCTGGGGCAAGCCCGCGCTTGGTTACAAGACGCGTAACAACAAGAGGACCGATCGCTTCATTGTCCGACGGCGTAACGCGGGCAGGAGGAGGAAGTAATGTCGCGCTCAAGGAAAAAAGGGCCATACATTCATGAATCGCTCAGGAAAAAAGTGCTGGTCATGAAGCGCAGCGGCGACCGTCGCCTGATTAAGACGTGGTCGCGCGCCTCGATGATCTTCCCGGAAATGGTCGGTATGACCATCGGCGTACACAACGGGAAGACGCATGTTCCTATCTATATCACTGAGAACATGGTGGGCCATAAATTAGGAGAGTTCGCCCCCACACGGCATTTCCGTGGTCACGCGGGTGGCAAAAGTGAGAGGACCACCTCGGTACGATAACGGAAAGAGGGTAAAGATGCAAGTCAGAGCTATTGCAAAAAATATCGGCATTTCGCCGCGCAAGATGCGACTGGTCACCAATGCTGTGAAGGGGCTTCGGGTAAATGAGGCTCTGGCTATTCTTCAATTCTTGCCGAATGCAGGTGCCACGCCCGTCAGTAAGGTTGTGGCATCGGCGGCGGCGAACGCGGAGAATAACTATAATCTCGAACCAGACGACCTGTACATTCTCAATATTGTGGCGGATGATTCGTTTCGCATCAAGCGTGTAAAGCCACGGTCTCACGGTCGGGCGGCCCGTATTTTGCGCCGTTTCTGTCATGTGACCGTAATTGTCTCAGATGATCCAGCCGACTCTGGTCGTTAGGCTCATTAGAGGCCATAAGAAGGAGGACACTTTTGGGACATAAAGTGAATCCCACAGGGTTCAGGCTCGGCGTCGTTAAGGGCTGGCAATCGCGCTGGTATGCCGAGCGTGACTATAAAGATATCCTGGCGGAGGACTTTTTAATCCGCAACGTTATCAATAAAGAGCTTGCCAATGCCTCGGTCTCGCGCATCGAGATCGAGCGTGCCGCTACCAACCAGGTGCTGGTGAAGATTCACACGGCCAGGCCGGGTATCGTTATCGGCAAGAGTGGTGAGAAGGTCGAGCGGCTCAGGAGTATGCTCGAAGGGAAGACCAGGAAGCGCGTTCGTATGGACATCATCGAAATTCGCCAGCCCGAACTCGATGCACACCTGGTCGGTCGCAGTATTGCTGAGCAGTTGGAGAAGCGTGTCTCGTTCCGCCGCGCCATGAAGCAAGCGGTACAGAAGTCGATGCGCGCCAACGCCAAGGGCATCAAGATTATCGTTGGTGGTCGTCTGGGCGGAGCCGAGATCGCGCGCACGGAGAAAGAGGTCGAGGGGAAGGTTCCCCTGCAGACGCTGCGTGCCGATATCGACTATGGTCTGTCCGAGGCACACACGACCTTTGGTGTCATTGGCATCAAGGTATGGATCTATCGGGGAGATATTCTTCCCAGCAAGCGCCGTGAAAGTCTTGATGCGACGGCGGAGAATGTCGTACAGCCCTCATTTGCTCCTCGTGATGGAGGCGATCGCCGCAATGATCGTCGTCGTCAGGATGGAGGCGATCGCGGTCAGCGTGGGGGCGACAGAGGTGATCGTGGTGATCGTGGTCAGCGTCCGCAAGGAGACCGACCGCGTAGTGGAGACCGTGGTCCTCGTCCACAGGGCGAGAACAGGCCACCGCGTCCGCAAGGAGACCGACCGCAGGGAGATCGTCCGCCGCGTCCGCAAGGAGAGCGTGTGGAGCGTGGGCCGCGTCCGCAAGGAGACCGACCACAGGGAGATCGTCCGCCACGCCCGCCCCGTCCACAGGGGGATCGTCCGCCGCGTCCGCAAGGAGAGCGTGTGGAGCGTGGGCCGCGTCCTGAAGCGACACCTGCAACCCAGGCGACGCCGGTGGACACAACTCCTGCAACCCAGGCACCAGCGGTGGACACAACCCCTGCAACCCAGGCGACGCCACCGGCTGCACCAACGACTGACACCGCTCAGAGCGAGTAGTAGAGGGAGAGTTAAGCCATGTTACTGGCACCATCACGTACAAAGTATCGCCGCCAGCATCGCGGTCGTATGAAAGGAGAGGCCCATCGCGGCAGTACTCTTTCTTTCGGCGACTTCGGCCTGCAAGCCTTAGAGCCTTGCTGGATGGAGGCGCGTCAGATCGAGGCAGCCCGTATCGCACTCACCCGCTTTATGAAGCGCGGTGGTAAGGTATGGATTCGCGTCTTTCCTGACAAACCGATCACCGCGAAGCCCGCCGAGACCCGCATGGGTAGCGGTAAAGGCGCTGTCGACCATTGGGTAGCAGTCGTCAAACCGGGACGCATCATCTTCGAAATCGGTGGTGTGAGCGAGGAGGTCGCGAAAGAGGCCGTTCGTCTGGCCGGGCATAAACTGCCCGTGAAGACCCGTTTTATTACCAGAGGGGAGGCGGAGAGTGTCGAAGCTTAACGAGCGCCGCAAAGAGATCGCCAACATGACCGAAGGCGAGGCTCAGAAGGAACTGAAGGACTTGCGTCTCAAGCTGTTTAATCTCCGCTTGCAGCAGCAGCGTGGTGAAGTCAAGAACAGTCGTGTGTTTGCTATAACGCGCAAAGACATTGCGCGCTTGCTGCACCACATAAATCAGTTGGAGCGTGAATAATGACGCAGCAGAGTACACCCACGCCGGGCACCGATACTGCACCTGCTATAAGCCGACGCCAGCAAAAGATCGGGCGCGTGGTTAGCAATAAAATGAATAAGACGATCGTAGTCGTCGTAGAAACATTAAAGAAGCATCGTATCTATAAACGTACGTATAGGCAATCAAAGCGTTTCTATGCTCATGACGAAGAGAACACCTGTCAGATTGGCGATATTGTGCGTATCGAAGAGAGCCGCCCGCTGAGCAAAACGAAACGCTGGATGCTGATTGAAATCGTGAAGCGCGGCAGTGGTATTGTGCCAGTTGAAGAAGTGCTGGCTGAGGTCGATCCTGATCTGACGCCATCCGAAGACGCGGCAGAATAAGAGGGAAAAAGAAATGATTCAGCCACAGACACGTCTGAAGGTCGCCGATAATACTGGCGCAAAAGAAATAATGTGCATCCGTGTGATGAGCGGATCTGCCAAGCGGTACGCAGAGATCGGTGATGTGATCAAAGCTTCTGTGAAGCAGGCCGCACCTAACGGGCAGGTCAAGAAAGGCGAGGTCGTGAACGCCGTCGTGGTACGCGTGGCGAAAGAGTACGCGCGCCCCGATGGATCGCACATCCGCTTCGACGAGAACGCCGCCGTCATCATCGCCGCCGGCAACAATCCGCGTGGGACGCGTATCTTTGGCCCGGTGGCCCGCGAACTGCGCGAGCGCAACTTTATGAAAATCATCTCGCTTGCGCCTGAAGTGCTTTAACTGAGGTAGGAACGATGGCAACAAAAGTAAAAGAAAAGAAGCCTCTCCACCTCGCCAAGATGAATATCAAAAAGGGTGACACCGTTTTGATTATCACCGGCAAGGATCGAGGGAAGGAAGGAACGGTCTCGCGGGCGATGCCACAGCTCAACAAGGTGATTGTTGAGGGCCTGAACATCGTCAAGAAGCATGTCCGTCCTCAGGGCCAGACCCGGCAAGGTGGCGTGATCGAGAAGGCAATGCCGATCAATGTCTCGAACGTCATGCTCAAATGCACCGAGTGCGGGCAGCCCACACGCGTCGCGCATGATCGCCGCCCGATTGGAGCCGATCAAAAGATGCGTCCGGTACGCGTGTGCAAAAAGTGTCAGAAGGTCATTGAAGATCGGGCGAGGAGTAGTTAAATGACATCGCGCTTGAAAGAGAAGTATCGTCAAGATGTCGTGTCCGCCCTGCAAAAGGAGTTTAACTACAAAAATCCGATGCAGGTGCCCACGGTTAACAAAGTCGTCGTGAATATAGGTATGGGTGAGGTCATTCAAAACGCCAAGGCGATGGATGCCGCCGTATCTGATCTGGCGACAATCACCGGGCAGCGTCCCGTAATCACGCGCGCCAGGCGCTCCGTCGCGGCCTTCAAGCTGCGTGAAGGAATGCAGATCGGCTGTATGGTTACGCTGCGGGGTGAGCGGATGTACCAGTTCCTGGATAAGCTTATTAATGTTGCGCTGCCACGTCTGCGCGACTTCCAGGGTATCTCGCCGGAGGCATTCGACGGTCGTGGCAACTATACGCTGGGCCTACGCGAGCAACTGGTCTTCCCGGAGATCGACTATGACAAGGTCGATAAAGTACGCGGCATGGAAGTAAGTGTTGTTACAACGGCTCGCACCGATGAAGAAGGGCGAAGGCTGCTTGCGCTGATGGGCATGCCTTTCAAGAAGTAACGCTGGAGGACAAGATGGCAAAAACTTCAATGATTGTAAAGTCGCAGCGCAAGCCTCGCTTCAAAGTGCAGCAGCATAATCGCTGCCATGTTTGCGGACGGCCACGCGCGTATATGCGTAAGTTCGGCCTGTGCCGCATCTGCTTCCGCGAACGTGCGTTGCGTGGCGAGCTGCCCGGTGTGACAAAGTCGAGCTGGTAGTAGTCGCGAAGAAAGGACACAGGGACGGGATGCGAGGTCGAAAGATGTTTCGAAACCCGGTCTGCGCGCCCTGTGATTGTGGAGGATAATCCATGAATATGACTGATCCCATTGCGGATATGCTCACGCGCATTCGTAATGCGGCTACAGCACGGCACACTCGCGTACTGATTCCAGCGTCGAAAATGAAGCTGGCGATCGCGCGTGTGCTCAAAGAAGAAGGTTACATTAAGGATATCGAGGTCCTGAAAGATAATCCGCAGGGGACGATTCGTCTCACGTTGCGCTATGTAGACAAACAGCCGGTGGTGACGCAGTTGAAGCGTGTGAGCAAGCCTGGCCTGCGCGTTTACACGAAGAAAGCCACTATCCCACGCGTGCGCGGCGGCCTGGGGATAGCCATTCTCTCGACACCGAAGGGTCTGATGACGGGCAGCAGTGCCTATCACCAGGGACTTGGTGGCGAAGTTGTCTGCTACGTCTGGTAGAGGGAGGTATTGGAATGTCTCGTATTGGACGCGCTCCAATCACAGTGCCACCCAAAGTGCAGGTGAACTGGAACGAGGAGAACGTGGTAACTGTTAAGGGGCCTAAGGGAGAGCTTTCCGCTCCGGTCGATCGCGACCTGACGCTGAAGCTCGAAGATGGTCAAATACAGGTGATCCGTCCCTCGGATAGCAAAGAGCATAGGTCGAAGCACGGCCTTTATCGCACGCTCGTCAACAACATGGTTGTCGGCGTGACGACTGGCTACACCAAGCAGTTGGAGATTCACGGCGTAGGCTATCGTGCCGCCAAGATGGGCGATAACCTGGTTATTCAAGTCGGATATTCGCATCCGGTGGAGGTTCAGCCTCCTCCCGGCATTAGCTTCACGGTTGATGGCGTCGATGCGGCCACCAAGGCGACAAAATTGAGCGTCATCGGCATTGATAAGCAGCTCGTGGGCGAGGTGGCGGCCACCATTCGTCGCGTGCGCAAGCCGGAGCCATACAAGGGCAAGGGCATCCGCTATGCTGGCGAGAAGATCCGTCGCAAAGCTGGTAAAGCTGGTAAAGTCGGCGGTAAGAAGAAGTAAAACGGGTCAGTGATATCAGGGAAGCGCGCGGGCGAGGGATAGGAACGAGGGACGTAGTGCCGACCACGTCTCTCTCAGGTTCTCTTCCAGTGCGTCTCTCCCAGGTAACGAAAGGGGAGCCGTGAGACACAGATACGTCTCACGCCAAGAGTTATGATCAAGCGATTTAATGCAAACAAGGCACGGCTGCGGCGGCACCAGCGGATGAGAAGCCACTTAGAGGGCTCACAGGCGCGTCCACGCCTGAATGTATTCCGTAGTGGACACCATATCTATGCACAGGTCATAGACGATACCACAGGCCGGACGTTGGCAGCCGCCTCGTCGCTGGATGCGAGCCTGCGCGACTTTAAAGTACAGCGCGAGCCCTCGGCGATGGAGACGGTAGGTGGCGTTCTACAGAGCGTAGCAGAGAAAGCTGCTGAGCTCGTAGAGGCTGCAACAGAGGCTCTTCCTGGCAGAGGCAAGGGGGCTAAAGCTGAGAAGCAGCCCGCGAAGCCCCAGGCAAAAGGTGGTCAGCCGCAAAAGGGTGGTCAGCAAAAAAGCGGTGCCCAGGCGCAGCCCAAAACGATATTGCCAGCCGCTCAAAAGCGCTCCGACAAAACGCCCGTTGAAGCTCTTGCTGCCATTGCCGATAACCGAAAAGTTGCGCTTTCACGTGAAGTTGGCAAGCTTGTGGCTCAGCGCGCCAAGGAAAAAGGCGTGAAGAAGGTTGTCTTTGATCGTGGTGGCTACGCCTATCATGGACGGATCGCCTCACTGGCAGAAGGTGCTCGCGAAGGTGGTCTGGACTTCTAAAGCCAGGAAGCGATTTTTTCTGCGTGCAAGCGCGTAAGCGCTAGAGATGCGGAAATAAGAGAATGTGAAGACAGGAAGAATATGGCAAGAATAGATGCTTCAAAACTAAACCTTGAGGAGACCGTGGTTGAGGTCAACCGCGTCTCTAAGGTAGTCAAAGGTGGCCGTCGCTTTAGCATTCGCGCCCTGGTGGTTATTGGTGATCACAATGGCCATGTCGGGTATGGCTTCGGTAAGGCCAGTGAGTACACAGAGGCTATTCGTAAGGGCGTGGAAGATGCCAAGAAGCACCTGATCCAGGTACCGCTCTCCGGCACGACCATCCCTTATCAGGTGACGACGACCTTTGGAGCCTCGGAAGTGCTCCTGAAGCCCGCCGCCCCTGGTACCGGCGTCATCGCCGGTGGCGCTGTGCGCGCGGTCATGGAGTCAGTTGGCGTCCGCGATATCTTGACGAAGACCCTGGGTAGCACCAATAAGGCGAACACTGTGCAGGCTTGCTTGCGGGCACTGCGCGAGCTACGCTCACCCGAGGTCGAGGCGGTACGCCGCGGCAAGACCGTGGTCGAGCTTCTGGGTAAGAAGCGCGCGGAGCAGCTTGTGATTGCTGCTGCTTCGGCTGCCGAGCAGGCTGCTGCCGCCCGCGCGGCACGCGAGGAAGAGGCCCGTGAGAACAGGGCCGTTTCTGGTCGTGGTCGCGGCGGCGATCGTCGCGGCGGTGGTGATCGTGGAGATCGTCGCGGCGGTGGCGGCGGCGACCAGCGCCGCGATAGGAGATAAACAATGGCAAGAGTACGTGTAAAATGGGTAAAGAGCTCTATCGGCTACCCAAAAGACCAGAAAGCTACGATCCGAGCACTCGGACTGCGCAAGCTCCAGCAAACGGTTGAGCTTGATGACCAGCCCGCCGTGCGCGGCATGATCCGCAAAGTGATTCACCTGGTGCAGGTGGAGGAGGCTGTAAGTGAGACTGTCTGATTTGCGACCGGCTCCTGGTTCGCACAAGCATGAAAAACGCCTGGGCCGTGGTCATGGTTCCGGTCGCGGCAAGACAGCTGGCCGAGGCACAAAGGGCCAGAAGGCGCGTTCGGGCGGCAAGATCCATCGCGCATTTAACGGCGGTCAGACGCGCCTGTCCAAACGCTTGCCATTTATGCGTGGACTGGGCAATAGCAATACCGCTTTCCGCGATGAGTATGCTATTGTTAACGTCCTCGATCTCGCGGCGTTCGATGCTGGCGCGCAGGTAAAGCCCGCAGACATGGCAAGGGGCGGCCTGATGACGGCGGCTCAGGGACGTGGCCTGGTCAAAGTACTGGGCGACGGCGAGATCGACCGTGCTCTGACCGTGCACGCTCATAAGTTTTCGCAGAGCGCGCGGGCAAAGATCGAAGCCGCTGGCGGCACTGTCGAGATTATTCCGGTCAAGGTTTACGAAAAGACCAAGCGGCGTAAAGAAGACAAGCCAAAAACTGAGGCGGTAGCACAACAGGGCTAGTAGGATGCCAGGGTTTAACCCCCCTGGCGTCTTGCGCGTATAGTGTGTATAACCGGAACGCGTGTTTTTGTTGCTTTTAGAAGGAGGCTCCCATGTGGGAACGCCTGCGCAGTATCTGGACAGTTCCCGATCTACGCAATAAAATTCTCTTTACTCTGGGAATTCTGCTGGTCTTCCGCGTCCTTTCGCACATTCCTGTGCCTCTGACGGCGGCGGAGCAGACTGCTCTGCGTAATCTGTTTACCACGAACCAGGGTCAGAACATTGGTCAATTGCTCGGACTGCTGGATGTTTTTTCTGGTGGGTCTCTGCAATACTTCTCGATCGTCGCAATGTCGGTATATCCGTATATCACAGCAACAATTGTGATGCAGCTCTTGCAGCCAATTATTCCGGCATTGCAGAATCTGGCGTCCCAGGGCGAGGCCGGGCGGCTCCGCTTCAGCCAGATTACGCGCATCATCGCCGTCCCGCTCGCTTTCTTGCAGGCATTTGGGCAGTGCGCCCTTTTCCAGAAGGAAGGCGTGTTGACGAACTTCAGTGTGATTGATCCTCAATATGCTCTGGAGAGCTGGACGATTCTTATTACGTTGACGGCTGGTACAATGATTCTGGTCTGGCTCGGTGAGTTGATTACCGAACATGGTATCGGAAACGGTATCTCGATCATTATCTTTGGTGGCATTGTCAGTCGCCTGCCTTCGTTTGTGCAGCAGGGCTACGTCTCTGCGACAACGGGTAGCGGCACCGGTGGCGGCATTATCAGTATCGCAGTGTTTCTGGTTATTGGTCTGATCACGATCGTTGGTATTGTGTATGTCTACCAGGGCCAGCGGCGTGTGCCGGTGCAGTATCCGACAAAACGTATGGTTGGTCGTGGCATGCTGGTAGGCTCGGCCCAAACGACCTATATTCCGATCCAGGTCAATAGCGCGGGCATGATCCCGCTGATCTTTGCGCAGTCGATGTTGTTGTTCCCGGCGGTCATCTCGCAGTACCTGTCGACGAGCAGCACGCCCTGGTTGAAGGATACGGCGCAATGGGTGGGGACATACCTTGTCAACACCTCGCAGTGGTGGTACTGGCTGATGTACTTCGTGCTGGTGGTGGCCTTCACCTACTTCTACGCGTACGTCGTGTGGCAGCAGCAGAATATCCCTGAGAATTTGCAGAAGCAGGGCGCGTTTATTCCGGGCTACCGTCCGGGTGAACCGACCAGCAAGTACCTGACGAATATTCTGAACCGCGTCACGCTTGCCGGAGCGTTGTTCCTGGGTATCGTCTCCATTCTGCCCTATGTCGCGCGCGTTGGTGGCAATCAGTTATTGAGCGCGGCCTCCGTGCTGATCGCGGTCGGCGTTGTGCTAGATACCGTCAGACAGCTTGAGTCGCAGATGGTGATGCGTAACTATTCGGGCTTTCTATCGTAGGTTGGAGGTCGGCGCAATGGTCCATCGCCGACCTCTGTATACGTAGGTTCCGAGGGCATCGAGCAGGTGCAGATGAGCCTTATGCAGGCTGTGAAAAGTAGATAATTGCTCGTATGAGCGGCATGGGTTGCTACGAGCAGCAGGAAATAGTATGGCACCTATTATAAAGTCGAAGGAAGAGCGCGAGAAGATCCGCGAGACGGGGCATATCGTGGCCGAGGTACTGGCGGAGCTGCGTAGCACTGTACGTCCAGGTATCACGACCGGCGATATCAACAAAATGGCGGCGGAGGCTTTACAGCGCTTCGGGGCGAAGTCTAGCTCTTTGGGCTATCACGGTTATCCAGCCTCGCTCTGTACGTCTGTAAACGAAGAGGTCGTGCACGGTATTCCAGGGAAGCGCGAGCTCAAAGAGGGCGACGTTATCACGCTTGATCTCGCGGCAAGCTACAAAGGGTGGCATGCCGATTCCGCTATTACGGTTGCGGTGGGAGCGGTAACGCCCGACATGCAGCGCCTGTTGAAAGTGACCGAGGACGCGCTCTATCGCGGCATAGCGGCGGCGCGTATGGGCAATCGGCTGCTGGATATAGCGCGCGCGGTGCAGCAATATGTCGAGGCGGCAGGTTTCTCAGTTGTGCGCCACTACGGTGGACACGGCGTTGGTCGCAGCATGCACGAGGACCCGCAGGTGCTCAACTATGTCGAGGTCGGAAATCCAGGCTACGCGCTTCGACTGAAACCTGGCATGGTGATCGCCATCGAGCCTATGGTGATTATGGGCGCGCAGGATACACGGGTTCTGGACGACGACTGGACCGTCGTCTCCGTCGATGACACCTATACCGCCCACTTCGAACATACAGTAGCCATTACCGAAGGCGACGCTGATATTCTGACGTTGCAGTAGCGAGGGAAATCTAGTACTTATGGGATTTCCCCTCTCGACTTTTCCAGGAATGTATGCTATAATTCGTAGTTGGCTGCAGGAGTAAAGACTGCTGCCATTTTGTACTTTTTTGAATATATATGAAGACATCTTGCTACAAGGTGAGATAGTTTGAACACGCACCGCCAGACGCCATCTGGCCGAGCAAGAGGTCAGATAAAGTCTGTAACTGCATTGCTGCTTTGCGCGTTGCTGAAGAGTTGCTATGGAACGCGTATTCTTGCAAGTATGTGTGCAGGAGATACAAAGAATTAGTCCCGCCGCCAGGGAAAGGATGCTATGCCAAAAAAGGATGAAATCGAAGTCGAAGGTAAAGTAGTAGAGGCTCTCCCAAACGCCATGTTTAAAGTCGAGATCGACGAGCAACACGAGGTGCTGGCAGTCCTCTCAGGACGTATCCGCATGAATTTTGTGCGCATCGTACCGGGTGACAAGGTAAAGGTTGTGCTGTCCCCTTATGACCTGACGCGAGGGCGTATTACATGGCGTGTGAGGGCATAACCGGAAGCATCCTTCATTGTTCCTTTTCTTCATAATCGGCGTTTTTTTACTGGAAACAGATCAGGCAAGAAGGAGAGAGCGCCCAGGGGTGTTCGGCTCTTACGTGTCTTTATCTTAATTTTACACTTTAGCGAGTGTGATGTGAGGAGGGCAAGTCATGAAAGTGCGCGCCTCAGTGAAACCGCGTTGCGATAATTGTAAGGTGATCCGCCGCAATCGTGTGGTGATGGTTATCTGTAGCAAGGATCCGAAGCACAAACAGAAACAAGGTTAATAGGCTGTTTCGAGTTTCACGTTTCAATTGGAACTCGGAGCTCGAACCTGGAGGGAAACATGGCTAGAATTGCAGGCGTTGATATCCCACGCGAGAAGCGTGTGGAGATTTCGCTGTGCTACATTTATGGGATCGGGCTGACAACGAGCCGCAAGGTTCTTGAGCGAACACGCATCAGTCCAGATACGCGCGTGAAAGATCTGTCCGAAGAGCAGGTCAACCGCTTACGTGAAGTGATAGACCGCGAATTCAAGGTCGAAGGCGATTTGCGCCGCGAGGTTGACGGAAATATCCGGCGCTTGATCGAGATCGGCTGCTATCGTGGTATTCGCCATCGTCGCAACCTTCCAGTGCGCGGCCAGCGAACACGCACCAATGCGCGTACACGCCGTGGGCCAAAGCGAACGGTAGCGGGTAAGAAGAAGGCTGCAGCGAAGAAGTAACGCCGGGAGGTAATTGTCGAACATGGCAGATAAGAAGAAACCAACGGGTAAGGTCAGGCGACGTGAGCGTAAATCGGTACCGCGTGGTCAGGCTCATATTCAGGCAACTTTTAATAACACAATTGTGACACTCACCGATCCCAATGGGAACGTGCTTTCCTGGGGAAGCGCCGGTGGGCAAGGCTTCAAGGGCTCGCGCAAGAGCACTCCATACGCGGCGCAGGTGACTGCTGAGTCAGCGGCGCGCAAGGCCATGGACCACGGTCTGCGCCAGGTGGATGTCTTCGTCAAGGGTCCTGGCTCCGGGCGCGAGGCGGCAATCCGTTCACTACAGAGCTCTGGCCTCTCGGTCACTTCTATTACTGATGTTACACCTATTCCGCACAACGGATGCAGACCGCCGAAGAGGCGTCGTGTATAGCGTGGGGTAAAATCACGCTGTGCGTGGAGGAGGAATTTTCTAGATGGCACGTTATACCGGCCCCGTCTGCAAGCTGTGCAGGCGCGAGGGGGTAAAGCTTTTCTTAAAAGGCGACAAGTGCATGACCAAGTGCACGCTTGAGCGCCGCAATACACGTCCCGGACAGCATGGTGGTGGTCGCGCCCGCAAAGAGTCTGGTTATGCAAAGCAGTTGCGCGAGAAGCAGCGCGTGCGCCGGACATACGGGGTTCTGGAGCGCCAGTTCGTCAGGCACTTCGATGCCGCTGCCCGTCGACCTGGTAAGACCAGCGAGAACCTGCTGCAGATCCTGGAGATGCGCCTGGACAACCTGGTGTATCGTTTAGGCTTTGCCGATTCGCGCGCTCAGGCTCGCCAGCTCGTCAATCATGGACATTTTGCTGTCAATGGCCGCAAAACGGATATCCCTTCATTTATTGCGAAACCAAACGATGTTATCGTTGTACGTGAGCGAAGCAAGGGCCTGGAGTACTTTAAGACCCGCGCATTGATTCTGGCCCAGAAGGGTGTTCCCGCCTGGTTGCGCCTGGACATCAATGAGATGACTGGCCGCGTTGTGACTGTACCCTCACGAGCGGAACTTGAGCTGCCCTTTGATGAGCAGATGGTGGTTGAATACTACCAGCGTTAAGCGAAGAACTCTCGGACTACCTGCGTTTCTGGCCTCTGGCTCTCTGGCAACGGCAGCCCCAATGAGCTCCAGGCTATTGAAACGAAAAGGAAAGGCAGGTCAGAACCTTGCTAGATATTACTCTGCCTCGCATTAAAAATACAAAAACACAGGGAAATTATGCGAGTTATGATATTGAGCCATTAGAGGCGGGGTATGGAATGACCCTGGGCAATGCGCTACGGCGCGTTTTGCTGTCATCGCTGCCCGGTGCTGCGGTGACCTCTATTCGAATTGAGGGCGTGCAACACGAGTTCCAGGATGTCCCTAACGTGAAAGAGGATGTGACTGATATCGTGCTCAATGTCAAGAAACTGCGCCTGCGCAGCTTCTCGGACCATGCCGTCTCTATGCGCCTGGAAGTCTCCGGTGAGCGCGAGGTGACGGCGGCGGATATCATCGCCCCCAGTACGGTGGAGATTGTGAATCCGGACCTCTACATTGCGACGCTCGATAATGAAAATGCTCGTCTCGATATGGAGCTGGTTGTTGAGACTGGTAGAGGCTATGTTCCTGCCGACTCGAAGGAAGATCAGCCCATAGGGGTTATTCCGGTCGATGCCATCTACACGCCTGTGCAAAAGGCGAATTATACCGTCGAGCACACGCGCGTTGGGCAGATGACGAACTTTGATAAAATTGTTCTCGATGTTACGACGGATGGAACAATCTCGCCCGATGAGGCGCTGCGTCAGAGCGCGGATATCCTGGTGCGCCACTTTACCCTGCTCGCCAATTATCGCGCTTCCTTGCCCGAGCCCGAAAAGGCTCCGCTGAGCAGCCTGCCCATCCCGCCCAAGATTTATGAAACACCTATCGAAGAACTGGATCTCTCTGTGCGCGCCTATAACTGTTTGAAGCGTAGCAATATTACTAAAGTGGGCCAGGTGCTTTCGATGAATGAGGAAGATCTGCTCGGTGTGCGTAACTTCGGTGAGAAGAGCTTGCAGGAGCTGCGTGAGCGCTTGCTCGCGCGTAACTTCCTGCCCAATCCGCGTACCAGCACTGTCGGAGCCGATATGGACGGCGATCACGAAATGGAGGATTAAGTTGAGGCACCGAATTGCCGGAAACCGGATGAATATGCCTGAGCCGCGCCGTCGCTCTGCGCGTCGCAATCTCATGGCTGGCCTGATCCGGTACGATCGCATACAGACCACCGAGGCACGCGCTGGTGCCATCCGTGGCGAGGTTGAGAAGCTGATAGATACTGCGGTGAAGGGCCACCTGGCTGCCCAGCGCCACCTGACTTCGGTCGTTGCTGATTCCGAAAAGGCCGCCCAGATCCTGGCCTTTGCTCGCCGTGGCCGCTTCTCTTTGAAAAAGAAGGTCGAGTCGAACGAGGTGCGCGCTACGCAGCTGAAGGCTCCTCTGACCGACAAGGGCCGCAAGTTCCTTGATGAGAAGCTCAAGGCGCGTCGCGAAGAGCTGCTGCGTATCTTCTCCAATGAAGATGAGGCTGAGCGCGCTCTGGAGGCGGCCTACGAGGCGATGGTGATCGAGCTGCACGCCCGGCGCACAATTTTGAGCGCGCTGCCCGATGAACTGGTGGTGAAGAAGATGTTCGATGAGCTGGCTCCTCGTTATGTTAATCGTCCCGGCGGCTATACGCGCATCACGAAGCTCGGGCAGCGTAAGGGCGATGCTGCCGCGATTGCGCAGATCGCTCTCGTATAGTTAGCCAGCTATGAACATCGCGTGCGGTATTGAGTACGATGGTACCGATTACCATGGCTTCCAACGCCAACCCGAGCGCCACGGAGCGACGGTGCAGGGAACATTGGAGGCGGCGATTGCTCGTATCTCTGGTGAGGCGCAGGCGGTGAATGGGGCGGGCCGCACTGACGCGGGCGTACACGCGAGCGGTCAGGTGATAAACTTTAAGACGCAGTCGCATCTTACTCTTGAGGTCTGGCAACGCGCTTTGAACGCTATCTTACCCGCTACTGTGGTGGTCCGCTGGGCGCGTGAGGTTCCTGAACGCTTCCACGCCCGCTTTAGCGCGTCGAGTCGCTCCTATCGCTATACGATCTGGAACGAGAGCGCGCCGACAGCACTGAGGGCACGCTACACCTATCATTGTCCGCGCATGTTGGACGCGGATCTGATGCAGGCGGCATGCCAGTCGTTACTGGGACGCAAGGATTTCGGAGCCTTTGGGCATAGTCCCGACGATACGAGGAGACCAGGACCGCATTCTTGTGTCCGTACCCTGCTCGCGGCACGTTGCGAACGTCAGGATGCACTCATTTATTGTGATTTTACCGCGGACGCCTTTCTCACGGGGATGGTTCGTAGAATGGTTGGTACGCTGTTGCTGGTAGGACAGAAGCGTCTCTGTCTTGATGATTTTGCTAGTATCGTGCAACGTGCGGAGAAGACGCACCCTGGTTCAGTGGCCCCGCCGCATGGGCTGTGTCTGGTACGGGTTGATTATACTGAGAAGTTTGGAGTTACAAACGATGATGAAGACATATAGCGCCAAGGCCGCTGATCTGAATCCCCAATGGTATGTCATTGACGCCGAGGGTCAGGTTCTGGGTCGTCTGGCATCGCAGATCGCGCAGATCTTGCGTGGGAAGCATAAACCCACGTTCACTCCCCATTTGAATAGTGGGGATTTTGTGATCGTGATCAACGCCGATAAGATCGCTGTTACGGGCAAACGCATGGAGCAGAAGATCTACTACCGCCATTCGCAGTACCCCGGCGGCCTGAAGAAGACGACATTGCGCCAGACCCTGGAAGGGAAGCATCCCGAGCGCGCACTGGAACACGCCGTGCGCGGTATGGTGATGCACAATCGCCTGGGCACAGATATTATGGGTCGCTTGAAGATCTATGCTAGTCCGATGCATCCACATCAGGCCCAGAAGCCTGTTGTCTGGACGGGACCAGAGGTCTTGTTGAAGTCACGCGAGACGAAGTAAAGAAGAGGAGCATCTACCTTGGCCGAGTTCATCAAAGGTGAGTATTACTATGGTATGGGACGGCGCAAGACGGCTGTAGCCCGCGTGCGCCTCTTCCCCAATGGTGATGGTACTATTATCGTCAATGGGAAAAGTGTTGACTCGTATTTCGGGACACGCGATACGCATATGGCGACGATTGCTTCGCCGCTGCGCGTGCTTGATCTGGGCAACAGCTACACAATGACCGTGCGTGTTGTCGGCGGCGGCGTAACCGGGCAGGCGGGCGCGATCCGTCATGCCCTGGCACGTGCCCTGGTGCGCATGAATCCCGAAGCCAAGCCTGCCCTGCGCAAAGCAGGCTTCCTGACACGCGATCCACGCATGAAGGAACGCAAGAAGCCAGGTCTGAAGCGCGCCCGCAAGGCTCCACAGTACACGAAGCGCTAATTCGCTACCCTTGGTATTCTTACAATATGCAACAGCGAGCACTGCTCATTCAGGATGAATTCTGAACAGAGCGGTGCTCGCTGTTTTCTATGCTTATAATATAGTGTAGCTTTTTCTCCTCAAATTTATACGGGAGTGCTGGTTCTCTCTCTAGCAACCGCTTCGAGCTTCTTCATCTCTTTGCGATATATCGACGGATTGACGAGCGAGAAGATTATACGCTCAGCGATCCCGGTGAGTCCCGGACTTGCATTCATTGTAGTAGAGATCTCGACGTGCGACCGCTTGCCGTTATCCAGAGGCGTGACGGTAAAGGTCGTAGCAAGCTTTTGCAATGTGTCGATGTCTCGCTCAACCAACATGCGTCCAGGTTCTAACTCGCTGACGCGCTGATACAGCTCTCGCTCTACGCCTAAAATTTTCGTTTTGAAGCGGATGATAGTGCCATCACCATAGCCACCATGCTCGACCTGCAGGTCATAAAAGTTCTCTTTCGGAATTATAGCCGGGTGCCCTTGACGATAATCTGCAATAGTAGCGTACACATCAGCTGACGGCGCGTCCAGCACCGAGTCTGCCTTTACTTTGATCTGTCCCATAATATCTTTCCTTTTGTGAAAAGCGCTATGCTCTTATGACATATGACTTCAAGTCATATTCTTTTATTAAAGATAATAGAGTACAATGCTTTTGTCAAGGGTCAATATGATGGGAAGTCATATTACTCAATAAGTTTTTGGGAAGAAATTAAAGGGGAGCACGTATGGAACGGCCAGAGGCTTATCCGATCACCTATGGCATCCTGGGTCTACTGGCTTTCTGGGGACCTTTGTCGGGCTATGACATTAAGCGTTTATTCGATCATACGCTGGCCCCGATGTGGGGCGCGGCGCATAGCCAGATCTATAAAGAACTGCGGCGCATGCAGGGTCTTGGCTGGGTGGATATGGAGCGCGAGGAGCAGGAGTCGCGGCCCGATCGTAAGGTGTATGCTATCACTGATAAGGGGAGCGAGGCATTGCGCAAATGGCAGGCGCAGCCGCCCGAAGTGTTTCAGATACGCGATGAGTTGCTGCTCAAAGTGCTGTTTGGTTCCTTTGCCGCTCCTGGCGATCTGGCGCAGAACCTGCGCGCTGGTGCAGCCGATCACGAGATGCGCCTGCTTGCATATCGACAGAATGCTCAATTCATTCCGGCGCGTGGAGAGTTTCAGCGTGGAAACAAACGCCATACTCCCTACGCGGTTGAGGAAGAAGCTGATCCCTACGTTGATTTGATCGTTCGTTTTGCTATCGAGTTTGAGAAGGTTTATTTGCGCTGGCTGTATGAGGCGTTGGATTTTGTCGGGAAGGGTGAGCAGCAAGAGCAGGCGAATGTAGAACGCACGGAAGGAGGTTCAGAGTAGCCAGTAATCTGGTTATTCCGAACCCCTTGTGCTGCTTGTATTAGTCCGCTGACGTGTGTTGCGGCACCTCCGCGTATACCGGCGTACACCACTCCTTGTACTCGGGGCGTTTCCCGCGCACAACGTCGAAGTAGAGCGCCTGCAACTCGCGGGCGAATGGACCCATGGTACCATCGCCAATGGCGCGGTGATCGACGCTGGTGACAGGGGCGATCTGGGCACCGGTTCCGCACAGGAAGATCTCGTCGGCGATATAGAGCTCCGTGCGATCTACCGCACGTTCGCGAGTAATGCGATTGAGTTCGCGATGGGCGAGCTGGATCACCGTGTCGCGGGTAATGCCCAGAAGAATATTCTCGGTCGCGGCGGGCGTCACAAGCTCGCCATTGATAGCCAGGAAGATGTTTTCCGCGCTACCCTCGGAGACATGTCCGTCGTGGGTGAGCATGATTGCTTCATCGAAGCCGTTGAGGACCGCTTCGGTCTTGGCGAAGGCGGCGTTGACGTAACCGCCGATAATCTTGGCGCGCGCGGGCAGGGCGTTGTCGTCGATGCGCCGCCAGGACGAGACGCCGCAGCGCAATCCGCTCATTTCTATATAATCGCCCATCGGCTCAGCCGTCAGAACAAAATGATCTTCGAGGTTATGGAGCCGGACTCCGACAATCTGGTCACCCTTGTAAGCGACCGGTCGCAGATATACGTCTTCGCGCTGGCCGTTACGTCTGACCAGCTCTACGCTGATGTCGATTAGCTCATCGACGGTGTAAGGGAGCTTCATATGCAAAATCTTGCATGAGCGCAGCAGGCGCTCGTAGTGTTCACGGAGGCGGAACAGGTAGACCTGCTGGTCTTTCGCGTTCCAATAGCCGCGAATGCCCTCAAAGCAGCCTGTACCATACGCGAAGCCATGCGTGCGTACGGAAATGACGCCTTTTTCAACAGGTATGAACTCGCCGTTCATAAAAAGTTCTTTTGCTTGCATCTTTTGTGAATAATAAGCGGCTTCGTTGCTACTTATCTTTTCCTCCTTCTTCTGGTGTTCAGGTTCCTACCCTTTAAAACGTTTGAAGAGTAGTCCTGGAAACAGGTTTATAGACTCCTTTGTCCATAGTATCACAAAATCTTTTTGCCCAGTGCCGAAAGGGTTAACTCGACAGCGAGCTGGGCGGTGGCATTCTCGCGGTCCAGAATAGCATTGACCTCGACGACATCCATAGAGACGAGGCGATTTGTATCGGCGATCATCTCCATAGCCAGGTGGGCCTCGCGATAGCTTAGGCCGCCGCGCACGGGCGTTCCGACGCCTGGAGCCTCACGTGGATCGAGCGCGTCCATGTCGAGGCTAAGGTGAATGGGATTATCGTTTTGCCCCGCGATTGCGTTGGCCTGCCTCATCACGTCCGAGATACCGTTGCGGTCGATATCGGACATAGTGAAGACGTGAATATGGTGTTTGCGCAATGCGTCCCGCTCATCAACATCGATATCGCGCGCGCCGACGATCACGATATGGGCCGGATCGAGCTTGGGCGACCAGCCGCCAACGTCGGTGAGCTGACTGGCACCCAGGCCCGCCAACGCGGCCAGGATCATGCCGTGAATATTGCCGGAAGGCGAGGTCTCCCCGGTATTGAAGTCGGGATGGGCATCGAGCCAGATGACACCTAACGGCTTGTGAATGCGCGCTACGCCGCTGATAGAGCCGAGCGCGATGCTGTGGTCGCCGCCCAGGATCAGTGGAAACTCGCCTTCCTGCAAGCTCGTGGTGACGATGCGCGCCAGTTCCTCCGACGCGTGTACGATTGGATCGAGGTATTTCAATCTGGGATTGCCCTCGGCCTGGCTTTCTGGCTGGGGGATAACGATGTTGCCTATGTCGTGGACGGTATAACCGAGCTGTTGGAGGCGATCGCTGAGTCCTGCATAGCGAATTGCGCTGGGGCCGATATCGACACCCCGGCGGTCCG
This sequence comes from Chloroflexota bacterium, assembly GCA_030854195.1. Lineage (GTDB taxonomy): Bacteria > Chloroflexota > Ktedonobacteria > Ktedonobacterales > Ktedonobacteraceae > JACDAE01. Next base: position 719 of record JALYTQ010000036.1, on the reverse strand, counting down.
CGCCTAAGTCCATGGGCGCGCCAATGATACGGATCTGCATACATTGCCCTCTTGTTCTTCTTTGAACACTACTACTTTCTCATTTATTATAGCCCTATGGCCTCTCTTTGTCTACGCAGCTTTTGTGAGAGGCAATTCCTCTGCTGACGTATATCAAACTGTAGAGAAGTTTTGTTCTCTCGGCTATGATATACTTTTAAAAATACTCTTGCAATGGCCCTGTAAGCCTTGCCAACCCTTCAACGCTTCAAGAAAGCGAGGCTCCTCATGCATTCTCGTCTGTGGCACCTGCGTCCAGGCCGCCTACCGCTTGTAATAATAGTATGTAGCTTCTTACTGCTCGCCGCATGCGGAGGTGGAGGCAGTACATCCACACCAGCTAGCGGACCATCAGTGCCAGCAACAAAGCAGGTTCTGACCTTTCCGAATGTCGGTATCTCCGATATCGCAACGCTCGATCCCGCTCAAGGGCCCGATGCAAACTCTAACCTTGTGGTAAACATGATCTATAGCGGGCTGGTGCGGTCCGATAAAAACCTGAATGTGATACCGGACCAGGCGACCTGGCAGGTCTCGAACAACAGTAAAGTCTATACCTTTACGCTCAAACCGGGCATCACCTTCTCGGACGGCACCCCCATAACCGCGCAAACCTACGTCTATACGTGGACGCGCGCGTTGCTGCCCTCGGTTGCCTCGCCGGTCGCATCCTTCTACGA
>JALYTQ010000260.1 GCA_030854195.1 Chloroflexota bacterium | reverse complement strand
GATCGGTCCCATTGCCGTCTCCAGCGTTTTCGTCCGTGCATGAGACGCCGCCGCCCCCATATGCAGCAAGTCAAAGAGATCGGTATGCGCTGAGAGCTGGCGAGGGGCCGGGAAGGCGTGGCGTACAGGCGGGGGGACGATGAGATTACGCAGCAACGCCACCGTTTGCCTGTTCGCGCGGCTGATCGACCAGCGACGAGGCTGCGGGGGAAAATCTTGCGCGCGGTCCAGAAAGGTGGTAGGGAAATACGAGGGCAGGGCCGATTTGCCCGTGAGTTCCTGAGCGAACTTCTCCTCCTCGTGCATCGCCACCCATGCAGGTCGCCAGCGCTCGATCCACTCCTGCGGGAGGTGCTCGGGAATCTCTTGCTCCGACATCTCGGCCCACACCAGGCCCCAGGCACGCGGGACCATGCGATACAGGTCATACCCACCCCCGCCCAGAGCCACCCAGCGACCATGGCAATAGGAGTGCGCCAACTGGTGAGCCAGTTTTATCTGCGCACGAATGCCACGCATAGTCAGGCTCATATGCGTCAAAGGATCCCAGGCATGCGTATCACAGCCATGCTGGCTGACAATAATATCGGGAGCGAAAAAGGTCACGACCGGCGAGAGCACCGCGTACATTGCCTCGATATAGGAGTCGTCCTCCGTAAAAGGCTCCAACGGCACATTGACCGCGTAGCCACGCCCATCACCATTGCCCAATTCGAGCACATCTCCCGTACCAGGGAAGAGATAGCGGCCAGTTTCATGGAACGAGACCGTCATCACCCGTGGATCATCATAAAACGAGCGCTGGACTCCGTCACCATGATGTGCATCGAAGTCGATATAGAGGATTTTGGCCTCAGTGGAACGGAGCACATGCGCAATAGCAATCGAAGCATCGTTGTAAATGCAAAAACCCGATGCACGCTCCGCCCAGGCATGGTGGAGTCCACCGGCTGGATGAAACACGTGCAGCGGTCGCTCCTCTTCACGCGCAAAGGTGCCCCCTTCAGGCAGCCCCATGACCGCGCTCATGGCAACCAGGGTGCCACCGGCGACCCGTGCCGAGACCGTGTGCATGCCAGGTGAGGCAGGCGTATCACCATCCCCAAAGCCGTAGTGGAAGGCGAGCTGTGCCAGTTCTTCGCGTTCACCCGGGCTAATGCCAGGATCTTCAGGCGCGCTCAGCCGCTTGACGGCAGCAATATACTCAGGAGTATGGGCCAGGCTCAATTCTGCATCAGTGGCCGCCCGCGCGGGCAGGCGTGTCTGCTCATGGTCGGATCGCCATAAGCCAGTGATCCCCAGCAGGTCAACCAGAGCCTCCAAACGCTTCGGATTGAAGGGATGCTGTGGCCCAAAGCCGTAACTGAGTTCTTCGGGATCAAAAATCAGACGAACACTCTGATGGGAAAACATATGCATAAGCTTTTATTCTCTGGCGGAGTTTGATCCGCATCCGAATGTAGTGATGCTAGTATGATAGCATAAAAGTACTGCTCATATCTATGGTATCTTCACAGATGACTCTCAATTACTTCGCGAACCAATAAATGATGAACTATTGCAGCCGATTCAGGCCGCAAGCGGGTTGGTGGGGGGAAGCGGAGGAGGTGGGATTCGAACCCACGAAGGCTATTCACCTTACACGATTTCCAGTCGTGCTCACTAGACCACTATGAGACTCCTCCGGGTGGGGATGGGGCGGAGAGAGTGGGATTCGAACCCACGAGGGCTTGCACCCTACCGCTTTTCGAGAGCGGCACATTCGACCACTCTGACATCTCTCCGCCGTGCAGTATAGCATATCTCTTCAGATGTGACAAGCCTAATCTTCCCCAATTTCGCCCTGCTCGTATAACCAGCGTACAAAATGCATGCGATTATTGTCCGCTGTGCGTTGGCGCATCTCGGCGTTTTCGTAAAGATGATCGCGCAAGTGGAGAAGCTTGATCGCCTCTTCCCACTCGAAACCTGAGTCAAGGAGATCCATCAGCAGGTGCTGCTCCCCAGATAACTCCGTCGGGAAGAGGACTGTCTCAAGATGTTGTGCCAGTTGTCTGTTCAGTTCCCCGTGTCCGCCCATAGATGACTGATTCTGCATACAATTTCTCCTTGCTTTATGCAACGGCGATCCGCCGCCTGCGCTCTATTTACTACCCTTCTTTATCGACAGGACCGCCTGAAAAAACAGTGTAGCTGCACACCAATACTGTTCAGGGACTTCTGCTCAGCAAATGGGGGACCTCTGTCAATACCGCTACGCTTGCTATTCCACTACACTCTATTTGTGAGATGAGCCGGGAAGATCGAGAGATGCTGAAAGGAGCGTCGTGGTATGAATACAGTGGCAGCTATAGATACTATCTGGGCGGAATTTATAGAGACCAGGCAGCAGAGTCTACGTGATGAGCTGATTCTAGAGTACACGCCGTTTGTGCGTTTCGTCGTCGGACGCCTGGGTATACCCCCAACCAGCCTCATAGAGATGGACGACCTGTTGAGCTATGGAACGATTGGCCTGATTAACGCCATCGATCGCTTTGATCCCGCCCGTGGTATCCGCTTTGAAGCCTTTGCCACCCCCCGCGTACGCGGCGCGGTAATCGATCATCTACGCACACTGAACTGGCTCCCCCGTACAGCCGCCTCGCGTGTCCGGCAGATTGAGCAGGCATTGTCTGGACTGGAACAGCGCCTGGGAAGACCCGCCAAAGAGGAAGAGGTCGTGGCAGAGCTGGGCGTCTCGATAGAGCGCTACCGCCAGATGCTGCTCGATGCCAGTACGACCGTGCTTTCCATCGACGTTCCGCTGCATACGATGCATGATGATGAGACAATGACCCTCAGAGATCTGCTTGAAGATCGCGATACGCCGGGTCCCGACGAGGAGGCTGAGCGCCACGAACTGGTGACAGCACTCAGTAGCGCCATCGATCATCTCCCCGAACGAGAACAGCTCCTGCTCGCCCTTTATTATCAGGAAGAGCTGACGATGAAGGAGATTAGCAAGGTCATGAGCGTCTCCGAGTCGCGCGTGTGCCAGTTACATATGCAAACGATCATGCGTCTACGTGGGCTGCTGCATGCTCCAAAGCCGGGCGAGGGCCAGACTACTGCCAGTAAGCATACGGCCAGGAGCGGACGCAAGCAGAAGACAGCCGCTCCCCATATGCAACAGGCGAGGGAGGCGGAGAAGACACAGAATGCAGAAGTTGCCGTCGCAGGAAAACATACACGCCTGGTCTCGTAACTTTCCTGTACTCCTCTCGCCAGTTACGGAAACGCTGCATTTTATGTATACTATAAAGTAGACCTGAATACCTTGAGAAATGTAGAACGATCGTGTATTGCCTGATGAAAGGAAGCGCCAGATGAAATCCGGGTCGCCAGGTACGTATCTTCATCTGGTCTGTATAGAGCCAGGTGAAAAAACAGAAGCCGCGCGCGGGCGTGATGCCTTTGCTACAGACTGGGCGGACCCGGTGACAACGCTTGAAGACCAGGACGTAAGCGAGCACGGCGTGCATTCAGTGCAATGGTGGGCCGACGAGCGCGATGCCCACATACGGATGTTGCGCGCGCGCGTCCAGGCGGGCACGTATAGGGTCGATAGCCTATCCCTGGCAGAGCGTCTGCTGGACACGACCAGGGCGCACAACGAAGCGCAATAGCGTTTGCGCGTCCAACATGCTGGTCTTTTTCGAGGGTAAATAGGGTATTTGCCCATTGTTTTGTACGCGTATACATGCTTATTTTCACTTTACCCACTCTACACTATCAAAGCGTCTGAGTATGGTAGGAATGCTACATTCAAATTCTTTGCGGTCACCCTGGTAGAAGCGCCCATTATGTCTGGGCGCGTGTCGCAACGCAGGGACGCTTAGGACATGCTTTTGATGAAGGGAGCCTTGCATGCTTGTTTTGCGACGAAAAGTTGGTGAAAGTATCGTCCTCGCCGGCGTCATCAACATTTCAGTGTTGGCTGTTGAAGGCGAACGTGTCAAAATTGGGATTAGCGCGCCGCCGGATGTGACGATTGTGCGCGAGGAATTGCTGCGCGCCGTAAACGGGATAGCCATAGAGCAAGAAGCGCCAGTACAACAACCTCTTTAGTTACTGGCAAACCCTGCTACAAGTGCAGTGACAGATAAGCATCCGTCACTGCACACTTTGTTGCGCCCGCTACTGTTCCGCTTCTACTTTATGTCCATTCGCCTGCTCTAAGGGCTTACTTACCTTGCTCGTGGGAGTCGGTACCTGCTGGATGAATGCTTCGGTCATTTCATGTGCTTCGTCATCGGCATACTGAACCGGAGGCGACTTCATCAGGTAGGCGCTCGGCCCTTCCAGGGTGCCACCCAGGCCGCGATCGAGTCCGAGCTTGACCAGGCGTACCGCGTCGATGACCACTCCGGCTGAGTTGGGCGAATCCCACACCTCAAGCTTGAGTTCCGCGTTCAACGGTACATCGCCGAAGGTCCGGCCTTCCAGACGAATATACGCCCATTTGCGATCGGTGAGCCACGGAACGTAGTCGGATGGACCGATGTGCACATTGTCTCCGCCCATCTCATAATCGACCTGGCTGGTCACGGCGTTCGTCTTACTGATCTTCTTCGACTCCAGACGTTCGCGCTCCAACATATTGTAGAAGTCGGTATTGCCGCCCACGTTAAGCTGCATCGTGCGCTCCAGCTTCACGCCGCGCTCGCGGAAGAGGTGTGCCAGCACGCGGTGTACGATCGTGGCCCCAACCTGGCTCTTAATGTCGTCGCCAATCATCGGCAGGTTGGCCTCTTTAAAGCGATCCTGCCAGTACTGTTCGCGGGCGATAAAGACGGGGATGCAGTTGACGAAACCGACGCCCGCCTGGAGGATCTGCTCTACATACCACTTGGTCGCCGTTTCTGAGCCAACCGGCAGGTAGTTGATGACGACATCGGTGCCCGTGTCCTTCAGGATATGCACAATATCAGCTGTGGAACCGGGTGCCTTGGTGATTACCTTCGACAGATATTTGCCGAGCCCATCGTGCGTCATGCCCCGATGAACCTTCGTGTTGAGCGTCGGCACCTCGGAGAAGCGATAGGTATTGTTCGGCGCGGTAAAGATGGCCTCGCTGAGATCTTTCCCCACCTTATTGGTATCTATATCAAATGCAGCGGAAAACTCTATATCGCTAATGTGATAACCGCCCAGATTTACATGCATCAAGCCAGGGACGAAATCGTCGGGCTGCGCCTCGCGATAATAGTGAACTCCCTGCACCAGCGAACTGGCGCAGTTACCTACTCCAACGATTGCAACACGTACTTTCTTGTTACTCATCTCTACTCCTAATTTTTCTCACACCTGGACTTAGCTTCAGGTCTATGCTATGTGGCATCTGTACATACTATACCTCCAATTTAAGCTGATTGCTATTCACCCTCGCAGCAGCGTTGCTTCGTTGTTGACCCGATGGTTGTCAGGAAGATACAATGGAAAGCATAGTTCGTACATATATGCAAGTCGCAAGTTCACTATGCGCGTCCATACCCATCCACAAAGGTGTGGCAACTAGAGGAGAAACAGACCATGACTGAGCGTATCCCCGTTATCGTAGGCGCGGCGCGGACGCCGACCGGGAAGTTTCTGGGCGGCCTCGCCAGCTTCACGGCTCCGCAACTGGGCGCGATTGTGATAAGAGAAGCTGTACGGCGTGCGGGCATCGATCCCGCTGCAATCGACGAGGTGATTATGGGGAACGTCGTCTCGGCGGGCGTCGGTCAGGCACCCGCTCGCCAGGCCGCTATCCACGCGGGCCTCCCTGACGAAATTCCGGCTGTCACCATCAATAAAGTATGTGGCTCCGGCATGAAGGCGGTCATGCTCGCGGCCCAGGCGATCCGTGTCGGCGATGCGCAGGCGTTTGTGGCGGGCGGCATGGAGAGCATGAGCACCTCGCCGTATCTCCTGCTAAAAGGGCGCATGGGGTACCGTCTGGGCGATGGCAAGCTCGTCGATAGTGTCGTACACGATGGCCTGTGGTGCGCCTTCGAGAATATCCATATGGGCAGCGAGGCGGAGATCATCGCCGAAAAATTTGGCGTCACGCGTGAGGAGCAGGACCGCTTCTCGCTGCAGAGCCACCAGCGCGCCGCCGCCGCTACAGAGGCTGGCCGCTTTAAAGAAGAGATTGTGCCTATCGAGATCAAGCAGAAGAAGGGGACGCTTACCATCGACAAGGATGAGCCCATTCGTGGCGATAGCTCGCTGGATACCCTGACGAAACTGATGCCAGCCTTCCAGGAGGGTGGCACGGTCACGGCTGGCAACGCGCCCGGCCTGAGCGACGGTGCCTCCGCGACCGTGGTGGTGGACCGCGAGTTCGCCACCGCCCATAACATGAACGTATTGGCGCGCATCACAGGCTACGCCGCCTCCGCTATCACGCCGCGCTACGTCTTTGCCGCGCCGCCAGCCGCCGTGCATCGTCTCTTAGCGCGCACGGGACTCAAGATCGGCGACTTCGACCTGATCGAGGTCAACGAGGCGTTCGCCGCCCAGGCGCTTGCCAATGGTCGCGAGCTCGACTGGGACTGGTCACGCGTCAACGTCAACGGCGGCGCGATCGCCCTGGGACATCCCATCGGCTCCAGCGGCTCGCGCGTTCTCATCACGCTGATCCACGAGTTGCGTCGTCGCGGCGGTGGGCGCGGCCTGGCGACGCTCTGCCTGGGCGGCGGCGGCGCTGTCGCCATGTCGGTTGAAGTATAATAAGTGTATATTGCCAAAAATAAGTGCGGAAGCAGACATTCACTTCTTGCCTTGTAGCTCCCGGAGGAGAACTATCACAATGCTTGATCAGAAATCGACAGAGTCGAAGCAGCCTGTTGTCGAACAAGGCACACTCTTTGATAAAGCTGAACTGGAACGCCTGACCGTCAAGCGCGCTACGTGGGAAGAGACGACGGTCAAAAAATCGCTCACCCGCATGCCGGAGCGCGACAATCTCATCACAACCTCCAGCGTCCCCGTGAACCGCATCTACACGCCGCAGGACAACGCCGAACTCGACTACACACGCGACCTCAACCTGCCGGGCGAATATCCCTACACGCGTGGCGTGCAGCCGACAATGTACCGCGCCAAACCCTGGACCATGCGTATGTTCGCAGGCTTTGGCACAGCCGAGGATACCAATAAACGCTTCAAATATCTGCTCTCACAGGGCCAGACCGGCCTTTCGACAGCCTTTGATATGCCTACGCTCTATGGCTACGATACCGATCATCCCATGGC
>JALYTQ010000035.1 GCA_030854195.1 Chloroflexota bacterium | reverse complement strand
CCGCACATCAATATCACCATCTTCTCGCGTGGGCTGCTCAACCACCTGATGACCCGCCTGTACTTCGCGGACGAGCCGACCAACGTCAGCGATCCAATCCTGCAGCTCGTCCCCGAGGCGCGCCGCTCCACGCTACTGGCCCAGCGCCAGCAGGAAGGGACGGTCGTCGTCTATCTCCTGGATATCGTGATGCAGGGCGAGGGCGAGACGGTATTTTTCAATATCTAACGCTCTCAGACGCATAGGCCGCTAGTTGAAGACAGATGAAGGCTTCCTCTTGTCGAGGCAAAATCTTGCATGGTACACTCTCTCCATAAGGAGCGCCGGGACTTGCCGAGCAGGCTTCCCGGCGCTTTTCTAATGGGTAAAAGGAGTCCTCATGCAACAATCGTTCTTCCTTAACGCGGGAAGCCTCATCGTGGCTCAAGATGCAACACAGCAAAATGTGCAATTATTGGTGCTGCTGCTAGTGATTACGCTGGCGGTTGCACTTATTTCGCGACCATTGCGTCTGCCCTACACGCTTGTCCTGGTGGTAGTTGGCCTCATCATTGGCGTATCCCCGCTCCTGCCGAATCTGAGCTTGAATCCAGACGTCGTCCTCTTCCTCTTTTTACCGGCACTGCTTTTTGAAGGAGCCTGGAATGTAGATGTGCAGCAACTTACCGCCGACTGGCTCGTCGTCCTTTTGCTCTCCGTGCCAGGGCTGCTGCTCTCCGTGCTCGTTGTCGCCGCGCTGCTGCATTGGACGTTGGGGCTCTCCTGGTTGCTGATGCTGCTGCTAGGGGCCATGATCTCGCCTACTGATCCGATTGCCGTCCTGGCCCTTTTGCGTCAAATGGGCCTCTCGGATCGCCTGCGAACCATCGTAGAAGGCGAGAGCCTGTTCAACGATGGAGTAGGGGCCGCTGTTTTTGAACTGGTGCTTGGGTCGCTGCTTGTCTCATTAGGAGGGACAGAGCACGCCTCTTCGTTCTGGCTGCTTGCCCTGCAGGCGCTCTGGTTGATGTCAGGTGGGCTGGTGCTTGGCATTGGCGTTGGCCTCGTCGTGGCGCGCCTGCTGCGTCTGGTGGATGACCATTTGATTGAAATGACGGTGACGGTGAGCGTGGCCTATGGCGTCTATCTGTTAGGAGTGGCCCTGCACACTTCAGGCTTGCTTGCGGTAGTGGGGGCAGGACTGATTCTGGGAAGCTATGGGCGACGAACAGGGCTGTCAGAGCGAGCACTGCAAGCGTCCCATGATGTCTGGGAGTTTTTCGGCTACCTTGCCAACTCCTTACTCTTTCTCTTCCTGGGTATCCAGATTGGCGAGAGCCATCTCTTGCAATCGCTCGTCGCCATTGGTCTGGCCCTGATAGGAGTGATCATCGGTCGGGCCGCTATGATCTACCTCCTGGTGCCGCTGCATGATGCTCTCGCAAGAAGGCTTGCTCAGAATAAGACAGGCTCCTCTCTTTTCGCACCGCTGCAACCTCTTCCTCGTCGTTGGCGACCTGTGATTCTGCTCTCAGGATTACGTGGAGCCCTCTCTATTGCGTTGGTGTTGAGTCTCCCCGCAACGCTTCCAGAGCGTGGATTGTTAGAGGCCATTGTGTATGGGGTGGTGCTGGTAACGCTGCTAGGACAGGGCATTGGATTGCGTGTCCTCCTGCCGCGCTGGGGCAAGGGAGAAACCGGTCTCTGAACTGTGATCCTATTGTGAGCGGTAGAGCTTTCCGCGTGATGTTGTGTTAACATATCGTAGATACAATATTCATATGGATGTGAATAGCATTTAAATGAATATCGGCACTAACGTTGCGGCCTGCCCTGGGATGGATAAAGGAAATGCCCGAGGTAGACAAAGTGGAAATTATGCTTGCTAGCGAAATTGGTAGTTCAAGCACCGATTGACCCTGGCAGGGGAGTATTTCCACGAAGAGCGCGAGAGCCAAGGAGAATACATCATGTCGGACCGTGTAACAATTATTGCCCTTGATGCATCAGGTAAAGTAATCAGTCGGGTAAACGTTTCAGTGAGCTCGGGAAAGCAACCGTTGCAGGGAGTAATGGCGATTGCGCGCAATATGCTGCGCATTAAAGGCTGTGTGCGCGCCGAAATTCACGCCTTCGCGGGTGAAACAGCCATCCACGAGGACGCGCCATTAGAAGTGGTTCAGCGTGATGACCTCTTCCGGGGAAACGCTTCCCCGACGCCATCTATGAAGGGAGTGTAAGCCCGCAACAGTCATAATAGAAAATGCTTTTCGCTTTGGGAGAGGGGAAGAAGGCCATTACCGCCTTCCTCCCCTCTTGTTTCTGCTTCAAACAACCTGCCATAGCAAAGTGAGCAAAATAAACCCGCCTGTAGACTGACTCTACAGGCGGGTTGGGTGGTGGAGATGAGGGAGAGTTGAACTCCCTGTCCAAACGAACGAACCGGAAAATGTACTACAGGCTTAGTCGACATTTTTTCTTTACGCCCCGGTCTCCCATCGACAGGATTCCTGGACGCTGGCCCTCTGGTCTTAGATGGTGACTAGAAGACGGTCCTCACCATAGCATCCCTGTGTTTTTTGACGCCCGTACCCGGCCCCACAAGGCAAAAGCCGGACGGACGGTACGTTACTGGTTATTAAGCAGCGAGAGCGTACGTTGTGTTGCTGTTTTTGGCAACTATTGTTTTGTCGGTTGTTTAACGAGAGTGCTATACCGACACCTCGGCCTGCAATTCTTCGACCTGTTCGCCTGTCGAAACCCGACATCCCCAGATGAAAGAATACCCCTCGGGCCAACCTTGCAGTTGCTTTCTCCCGATGGATCTTTATTATACCATACGCGTTGACAAAGAACAAGCTCCATTACGCTTTGATTCTGCTCAAGAAGCGTTCAAGTTGGACGATGGCGCGTTCGTGCTGGCCCTCGCCAATCTTCTGGCGCTTATCATACGCCTCGACGCGGAACACCAGACGCCGGCCATCGATCTGGACTAACTCGGCGGTAGCGCGTACCTGCTGGCCCAGGGGCGTGGCGGCGAGGTGACTTATGTTTACATGGGTGCCAACAGTGACGTAGCCCTCGTCCAGCGCGTCGGCTACCGTGCGCCAGGACGCGTTCTCCATGAGCGCGACCAGCATCGGCGTTCCGAAGACCTCGACGCCTCCCGCGCCGACCGCCGCGGCTGTATTCTCATGTACGACGGTGGTGGTGGCCTCGCCAGTCATTCCCGGTTTCAGTTCCATTATCGAATGCCTCTCTTTTTTTGCTACACTATATAACATAACGTAACGTCGCTGCATCCCTCGCTCGGAGCGTGCATTGGACGGTCGCGACATGATATGATGGATCGTATAGAACACATTTAGACTGTGAAAGAGGTCAGTTTTCCTTATGACTAGCGGTATGCAACGCGTCGCCCACCGGGGCGGCTCCCGGCTGGCACCCGAGAATACACTGGCGGCTTTTCGTAATGCTCTCACGTTGCCTATCGATGCCGTCGAGCTCGATGTGCAGATGAGCAGTGACGGTCAGTTGATCGTTTTTCATGATAATACGGTGGAGCGCCTGACGGACGGGACGGGCAATATCCTGGATCTCGATTTCGCAACCCTCCGCTCGCTCAATGCCGCCGCTCACTTCGTTGGTGGTTGGCCCGAACCTCAACAGATTCCAACCCTCAACGAGGTGCTCTCCCTGGTTAGGGAGCGCGCTCGCGTGTATATCGAGATCAAGACGAGCAAACGCGATGGGGTCTACGGTCGCTACCCACGTATCGCCGAGGCGGTGCTGAAAGAGGTTCTCTCGCTGAAAATGCTCAATCGCGTGCTGATTATTTCGTTTGATTGGCCGCTTCTGCTGCACATAAAATCGCTTGAGCCACGCCTGCAAACCGGGGCTATCGTCTCTAGAGATCTCTGGAATCCCGAGGTGACGCACGCGCTGCCTGAGCTGCTCCAGCAGGCGAGAAAGCTTGGCTGTAGCTGGCTCAATATGGATCGCGAGCTCTTCACGGATATCCTGCCCGATGTGGTACACGCGGAGGGGATGAAGCTGGGTCTGTGGACGGTGAATACGCTTGAGGAAATGCGCCGTTTCGCTGCTGCACAGGTAGACTCGTTGACGGCGGATAGACCCGACCTCTTTGCCCAGCTGTAACCATACTTTTGTGTCATTTGAGCTAAATATGTGTCTGTTCCCGATCTTTATCCGTTCTATTAGCTAGAACGGCTATGGTCCTATAGCCTGTATTTTTGAAAAACTTGTATGTTATAATGAGCGCCAGTCAATCTCAACGGGCTATATCATACGTATGTTTGCTAATGGAGATAGTTAATTATGCAACAAACACAGATTCCACCAGTGCATAAGCCAGAAACAGAGTCGCTCGTTTCATCGTCGACACCCCAGGATATCGCTATCTCGGTCGTCGTGCCTGTGATGAACGAGGAACAGAATGTACGCCTCCTGTTTGAGAAGCTGTCAGCAGAGCTCGATCAGCTTGAGAAGAGTTATGAAATAGTCTTTGTAGATGATGGCAGTACTGATAAGACGTTCGTCGAATTGAGCAAACTCCATGATGAACATCCTGGCGTTGTGAAGGTTATTCGCTTCCGGCGCAATTTCGGTAAGACGCCTGCGCTGGTCGCTGGCTTTGCCCGCAGTCGTGGCGAGGTCATCTTTACGATGGATGGCGATTTGCAGGATGATCCCGAGGAGATTCCTAGTTTCCTGGCGAAGTTGGATGAGGGCTACGATCTGGTGACGGGCTGGAAGTTCCCGCGCCTGGACCCGCTCTCGAAGACGTTTCCTTCGCGTATCTTTAATAGGATGGTCGGTACGCTGACCGGCATGCACCTGCACGATATCAATAATGGCTTCAAGGCGTATCGCCGCGAGGTGATCGAAGATCCCCATCTGAAGCTATACGGCGAGTTCCACCGCTTTGTGCCTGTCATGGCCCATTGGCGCGGCTTCCGCGTGGCGGAGATCAAGGTGCGCCACCATCCGCGCAAGTTCGGCGTTTCGAAGTTCGGTGCGCGTCGCTTCGCCCGTGGACTGGTCGATCTGCTCAACGTGCTGTTCCTGACCTCGTTTTTGCGCACTCCGCTGCGGCTCTTTGGTCCCCTGGGTGCCTGGACATTTTTCTTCGGTGTCCTGGTCGAGATTTTTGTGATCATACGTAGGATCCTTTTTAATCAGTTGATCCACGACCAACCGATTCTCTTCGTGGGTATCATTTTGATGATCTTCGGCATTCAGTTTATTCTGACTGGCTTGCAGAGCGAGATGATCCGCCACTATGCCTTCCAGCCGGACGAGGAGTATAGTATCAGACAGGAATTGGATTAATGCTGAAGAAGATCGGTAAGCGTGTCCTCCAGATCGGCCTGCCAGTGGTCATTCTGGCTATCTTTTTCTATTATGTAAAGCGCGACTGGGGCGAACTGACATCATATAAATTCGCGTGGAATCCCTGGCTACTGATCTTGGCGTTCCTCGGCTTCTCGCTGCAGGAGCTGTCGTATGGCCTGATCTGGCGCGCGGTCCTGGCTCGTCTCGGTTCCCGCTTAGATCTACGTATCTCGCTACGGATCTACCTGGGCTCTGAGTTCGTGCGCTACATTCCCGGCAATGTCTGGCATGTGTTGACACGCATCCTCTGGGTTGGCAAGTATGGTGTCTCGCGTCCCATCGCCTTTGCCAGTATGATGATCGAGCTGATTACGAAGCTGGCGGCGGGTGTATTGATCTTTGCCGTAAGCCTGCTGTTTTGGAGCGACCTCGGTTCCGTGCGCTCGCTGTTCTATGGGACGCCGATCGTGGTGGGACTGGGCGTGCTGACCATTGTAGCCCTGCTGGTGGTGCTGCATCCTCGCATTCTGAGCGCTTTTTTGAATACTGCCCTGCGCTTGCTGAAGCGCAAGCCTGTCGTCCTATCGCTGCGTTATGGTGATATCCTGCTGGTGACGTTGGCGTGGTGCGCGAGCTGGTTTGTGGCTGGATGCGCGTTCTATGTGCTGCTACTTGGACTCTGGCCGCAGACTCCGCTGCTGGCGCTGCCAATTTGTATTGGCATCTACGCTATTGCCTGGGATATTGGCTTTGTAAGCTTTATTACGCCCAGCGGACTGGGTTTCCGCGAGGGAGCGATTGTTGGCCTGTTTGCCCTCGCGCTGCCTCTGCCCGGTGCCCTGGCCGCGATTCTGGCGGTCCTATCACGTCTCGTTTCGACGTTGGCGGAACTGGTCTGTGTAAGTCTTGCCTATTTGAGCGGTGGTCGTCAGATTCGCGCCGTGCAACAGGAGCAGGTCGCTCTCCAGGAGTCGGGTGAAGATGAGAGTGAAAACGAGGATGCTTCACGCCTGACTCCCGAAGCTCCGGTGAGCCTCGGCGTTGAAGGAGGGGTCGGAGGTGAGTAACGAGGGCTGGCGCAAGCGTATCTCAGTTGTAAGAAATCGCCTCTATCTCTATCCCGCGCCTGAGCCGCTGCGTCGGGGCCGCCTCTTCTGGTTGGCTATGGCCCTCGTGACCCTCGTTGTGATCGCCTTCAGCACCTACTTTATCGTCTACTTGACGAGCATGCAGAATGCGTTTCAGACCAATGCTGAAGATCTGGGCATCATGGATCAGGCGATCTGGAGCACGCTGCATGGGCAGATGCTGCACCAGACTGTGTGCAATATTCTGCACGATACAAACTGCGCTGGCTTTGCTGGCATTCCGCGCTTTGCCCTGCACTTTGAGCCGATCCTGTTTCCCGTCTCGCTCTTCTACCTACTGTGGTCCGATCCCAGGATGTTACAGGTGCTGCAGACGCTTGTGGTGGCCCTCGGAGCCTACCCGGCGTTCTGGCTGGCCCGCCTGAGATTGCGCAATGACCTGGCGGCGGTGGCGATCGCGGTTCTCTACCTGCTCTATCCAGCGCAACAGCAGGCGACCGCGTCCGATTTTCACGCTGTGACCTTTACGGCGTCGCTGCTGCTCTTCACGCTGTACTTTATGTATACGCGGCGTACGCTCTGGCTCTTTGTCTTCGCTATTCTGGCGCTGGCCTGTAAGGAAGAGATCGGCCTTGTCGTGGTAATGTTTGGTCTGTGGTCGATGCTGTTCCAGCGCCGCTGGCGCACTGGTCTGGCCCTGGTCGTATTAGGCGGAGTATGGTTTTCCCTGGCCAGTTTTGTGATCATTCCCCATTTCAGTCCCAGCGGCCATCCCTTGCTGATCAGTCGCTATAATGGTGTGTTGGGGAAGGGAGCGGTACAGGGCGCGCTCGCTATTCTTTTGCACCCTAAAGCATTCGTGCATCAATATATTTTGGAGCATGATCACCTGGCCTACCTGCGCTCGCTGCTCGCGCCCGCCGCCTATCTGCCGCTGCTGGCTCCCTGGGTGCTGGTGATGGCCGTTCCCTCGATCGCCCTTAATTTGCTGAGTTCAGACATACAGCAGTATAGCGGGCTTTTCCAATATAACGCCGAGATCGTGCCGGTGCTGATCTTCTCGACTATCGAGGCGCTGGTGCTCATTCTATGGGTAACGCAATGGCTACTCGCTCGCGTCCGGCCCGCCGCTCAGCATGGTGATCTCGCGGCTCAGTCCCAGACAGCGTCGCCTGCTATCTGGACGCCTGGACGCCTGATACATTGCGCGCTACTCGTGGGTCTGCTTGCACTGCTTCTCTTTTCGACACTTCACTATGACTATAGCTTCTTCGGGAAGATGCCATTGACGAAGGGCTTTGAGTGGCCCACGACCTCTGCACATACTGCTGAGGTTGATCGTTTTATTGGTATGATTCCGCCTGCTGCCTCGGTTTCGGCCCAGAATAAGTTTGTGCCGCATCTCAGCCAGCGCTCAAGCATCTATCTCTTTCCCTATGGGACACCGTTTGCTGGCCCTGGTTCGGCGGCGGAGGCCGATTATATTCTGCTGGATATCACTGGTGATATCTATCCCTTTTATACTTCTGTCGAGTATACCAACGCGGTGAAAACAGTGCTCTTTGATGGGCAGTACGGCGTACGGGCGGCGCAGGATGGCTATCTGTTGCTGCAACGTGGGCTGAGCGCGCCCAGCATCTCGCCCTATTCGGCCCTGCGTCACCTCGGAGATCCGGCGCTCAACTATCTGTTGTTGCCAACTCTGCCGACGAGTCTCTGCTCAACTATCTATGTTGCGCCAGGGGAGGCGCATCACAAGCTCTCGGCGACCTTCTCCGGCTCAGGTGGCACAATGAATCTTGTTGATTTCAAGGTGGGCGCTGCGAGTCCTTTTGTGCGCAGTAGTGGCATGACGGTGACGACTTACTGGCAGGTAACGGAGCCGACGACGGAAGCATTCCAGATCGTGTTTTTGCTGACTGGCAGCGATGGGAAGGAGTATCTGGCGAGTACTGATGTGCCGCAGGTCTTCTGGTGCCAGACGAATACCTGGAAGCCTGGCTCGCTGGTGGCACTGACGAGCAGGGTGTTTACGCTCACTAGTAGTAATGTACCCCCTGGAATAGCCCATTTGGCTGTAGCGATTGTACCTCTGGTGCAGTCATCGGATAAAATAATGAATGTACAAGCTCGGCTATCATTGCGTGTTGGAAATGCGCCCGATACAGGAACGCTTACTCAGAGTATGAATGCGTTGCAATTACAGCCGATCAATATTATTCTGTAGTCTTCGCGCGCGTGTTGAACAAAAATGCTATAGCTCATCCGGCGCATAGAGCAATATAACGAAAAGGATTGTAGTGATGGGTATTTATCTAGGTCAGCTTCCACCGGCTGAAATTGCTCGTCTGAAGGCGGAGTTGGCCGAAACGCTGATCGCTAATTTCTGCTATCCGCGCTTTTTTGATAACCGCGTCGAAGCGTTGCGTATGCGGCCAGTTGATCGTGCCAAGCGCCAGGAGGTCTGGCTGTTCCTGAGCTCCGTCGATTTTACGTCCTGGAGCCGCATTGATCTGACGACGCCCGATCTCCAGCATCAGGTGGAGCGCCTCTTTATCCAGTTTGTGCAGCGCAATCGCGCCTTTTTCGGGCAGCAGGGGCGCAAAAGGATGCCAGATGTGCGCTTGCTGATCAATTCGTCGGCCTCTTCGGTTGTGCTTGGGCTGCGGGGCCATCTCTCCGGCCAACGCCAGGGGAACACTCCCTTTGGCAGTCCACGCCCGGCTGCTTCCTGGTTGCAGCACACGGCTAACGGATGCTCCGAGCCCGCTTGGGAACAGATTGCCCCCGCGACTATGGCGTTGCAGCAGCAGTTGCAGGAGTTGCGCGGCGAGGTGAGGCCCTCCGCTGCCAATGGCGCTTCTACCAATGGAACGAGCAGAGGTCCAGCTCACATGCAGCCCGCGCCAGGAGGCAGTGCCGGGAAGGTTGAACAGGATGGTATAGCGATTGCGCAGATGCCCACGACTATTCTGACGCGTAAGCCGCCGACGACCAGAAAACCAGCCACGACACTTCCTCCCGCTGCATCTGCTGCCGCGTCTACCGCGCCGCCTGCTCCTGAGACGCCTGTGCGTAAAGCGGAGGTGCCAACGCCCCCGCCGGCAGTTCAGCCTGTGCCAGTGGTCGAGAAGCCTATCGCGCCACCGATGGCGAAGGTGCCACCGACGACTGTCACGAACAATCCTTTGCCGCCTGAGACGCCGGTGAAAAAGAGCGACTTCTCGCCCGTGACCAGCACTACAAAACAGAATGGTTCGTTGCCATCGGTTGAGACGGTGCAGCCACCGACGCTGCCGCCAGCACCTCCTACTTCCGCAGCGCCCGTTCAGTCGCGCAGCGCGATGCAGGTAACGCCGCCAGCACCCTCGGTTGCTGCCTCAGTCACCGTTGGTCCGCGCGATGCCACAATGATGGCTGTGGGCGAGGATGATATCGCGATCTTTGAACAACTGCGCCATCAGATGCTGATCTGGTTGCGCGTGGAGGCTATCCGCGCGGGCCTGGATATCTCTTCGAGTCTGGCGACCGCTCAATTGCTCGACATGCTCCGCCAGCAGGCTCACCTGGATGAGACGCGCCTGCAGGTGATTTCAACCCTGCTCAATCTGTCAAACCAGGTGATTAAGACGGGTATGGTCACTATCCTTGATTACAAGCAGGCATTAATGTTCCACCTCATGCATACGCGCCGCTAGCTAGATGGCGTCTCTACTGGGCGCGGAAAGGGTATGATGCAATGACAAAAGGTCGCGATAAGGTTGCGGAGAGCCTGGGCGATATCCTCCAGATGATCTCTACGCGTAAACGGAGCGGTCTGTTAAGCGTGGAGCGCTATGATGCTGGACGCTTTGAGGAGGGCGAGCTCTATTTTCAAAAGGGCCGCCCGGTCTTTGCGCGCTGTGGGACGCTATCCGCGCAGGAGTCTCTGCCGAAGCTCTTGACCTGGCGCAACGTCTACTACACGTTTGTGGCTGATGTACCGCCGCCTGCTTCATCTATACTGCCTACGACGGAACCTTTCCAGCAAACGAGCGGACCTCTTGCGTCGCCTGCACGCAATACGACCGGGTCTCTGCCCGCGCCTGCATGGTCGACGCAGGAGTCGCCTGCTCCACCTCCATCGGCACGGGCGGCGCAGAAGCCACCTGTGACTGGTCCTCAGCAGCCAACGCGCCACACCCAACCGCCCGCTTCTATGTCGGGACCTGTTACCAATCCGCCCGTGCGCACAACCGATTACAATGTTCATCGCACTATTTCGAGCTTTGCGGGCTTCGAAGGACTCGTTCCGCGCCGCTTAACGAACGAGCAAAACGTTCTCTCGTTACCGTTGACGCGCACACAACGCGCGATTTTCCTGCTCATAGATGGCCAGCGGACGATTGCTGACCTCGCTCGTTGTACCAGTAAAAGCGTTCAGGAGGTAGGTCAGATCCTTGAAGAACTGCCTGATTTTGTGCGGCTCTAATCTCCCTCGTATCTCATTTTAGACAGGGGTTATTGATGAATATGGATCAGTTACGTATTGGCGTGCTTGGCGCGGCGCGCATCGTTCCCATGGCGCTGCTCTCACCGGCACGGCAAGTGCCCGAGGCGAGCGTTGTTACCATCGCTGCGCGCGATACGCGGAAAGCGCAGGAGTTTGCGCGCAAGCATCAGATACCCCGTGTGGCAGCCAGCTACGACGACGTGCTCTCCGATCCAGAAGTCGATGCCGTCTATATTCCGTTGCCTAATAGTCTTCACGCTCGCTGGACCCTGCAGGCGCTTAAGGCAGGCAAACACGTGCTGTGCGAGAAGCCATTTGCCGCTAATGCAGACGAGGCAGAGGAGATGGCACGCGCCGCCGAACAAGCAGGCAAAGTGGTGATGGAGGCATTTCATTATCGCTATCATCCCCTGGCGACGCGTATGAAGGAGATCGTGACGAGCGGCGTGCTAGGCAAGATTCGCCACATCGCTGTGTGGGTCTGCATCCCGCTGCCGCTACCCGGCGATATTCGCTACAGTTACGACCTGGCGGGTGGCGCTACAATGGATACAGGCTCCTATGCTATCTCTATTTTGCGCTTGCTTGCAGGCGATGATCTGGAGGTGGTCTACGCCGAGCCACACGTCACCTCGCCCCAGATCGATCGCCGCATGATGGCCGACTTTTTAGGACCCGATGGCATGACCGCGCGCATGGTCTGCTCGCTCTTCTCGGCAGATCTACTGCGCTTCGAAGTGCGCGTACTGGGCGAACTGAGCGAGATGACTGTGATTAACCCGATCATGCCGCAGCTCTATCATCGCCTCACCCTGCGTATAGGACGAGAGAAGCAGGTGGAGCACTTTTCGCGCACCCCCACGTATGTCTATCAACTGCAAGCGTTTACGAACGCTATCCTCTATGGTACGCCGATACTTACTACGCCCGTCGACGCGCTTATCAATATGCGCCTCATCGACGAGGTATACGAGCACGCGGGGCTGCTGCGGCGCGGGCTCGAAACGGTCTAGCATCTATGCGATTGTTACGCCGTCGAGGAGGCTGGCGCGGTAATCGTGGGCAGCAGCTCGCGGAGCTGTCCCAGCCAGTTTGTGCCTAACAGGCGGCGCGGAATACGGATCACGCCCTGCTGCACGCGTGCTTCGTTGCGGAAGCGGCGGTACAGGACGATGCGGTTGGGTATAACGCTGCGTTTCACGGTAAGTATGAGCTCGTTGTCTTTGATGGCGATAGCTTCGTAGCCCAGCTGTGATGCCTCGACCTTCAGTCGCACCATAGCGAGCAGGTTCTGCACCGGGCTGGGGAGCACCCCGAAACGATCGCTCAGCTCGGCTGCCATCGTCTCGACCTGCTCGGGTCGGTTGAGATTCGCCAGCCGCTGATAGAAATTGACCTTGAGCGTGCGGTCGCCGATATATTCGTCGGGCAGGTAGGCGTCGAGCGGCAGATCGACGGTAGCGTTCGATGTCGCAGCCTCGACCTGTTTCCCCTGCATCTCCTGCACCGCTTCGGCCAACAGTTTACAGTAGAGATCGAAGCCAATTGAGTTCATAAAACCGGATTGCTCCGCCCCTAGCAGATTGCCCGCGCCACGGATCTCCAGGTCTTTCATGGCGATGCGGAAGCCCGCGCCCAGCTCAGTTGCCTCGAAGATGGCGCGCAGGCGCTTCTCCTGGATAGGTGTCAGCCTGGCTTCCTTCCCATAAAAGAAGTAGGCGTAGGCCTGGTGCGTGCCGCGACCGACGCGTCCCCGTAACTGGTACAGCTGGGACAGTCCGAAGAAGGCCGCGTTGTTGACAATAATCGTATTGGCGTTGGGGATGTCCAGTCCGTTCTCGATGATCGTTGTCGAGACCAGAACGTCGTATTCGCCGTTAGCGAAGCCAACCATAACCCGTTCCAACTGCTCCTCGTTCATCTGTCCGTGCCCAACGGCGATGCGCGCCGCTGGCAGCAGGCGCTGCAATTTCTGCGCGATGACCTGGATGCCCTGTACGCGATTATGCACGAAGAAGACCTGCCCGCCGCGATCGATCTCGCGCAGAATGGCCTCGCGAATCAGCGTATCGTCGTACTCGCGAATCGTCGTGCGAATGGGCAGGCGTTCCTGCGGCGGTGTTTCGATGACGCTCATATCGCGCAGGTTGACGAGCGACATGTGCAGCGTGCGCGGAATGGGCGTCGCGGTCATCGTCAGAACGTCGATCTCGGTGCGCAGCTGCTTGAGTCGCTCTTTATGTGAGACGCCGAAGCGCTGCTCTTCGTCCACGATCAGCAGGCCCAGGTGGAAGAAGACGACATCCTTTTGCAGCAAGCGGTGGGTGCCGATGACGATATCGACCTTGCCCATAGCGAGGTCTTCTAGTACCTGCTTCTGCTCTTTGTCCGAGCGGAAGCGGCTGAGCAGCTCTACGCGCACAGGATAGGCTTTAAGACGATCTTTAAACGTGTTGTAGTGCTGCAAGGCGAGCACGGTTGTTGGGACGAGGATGGCGACCTGTCGCTGGTCGAGAACCGCTTTGAAGGCGGCGCGCAGGGCCACCTCTGTTTTGCCGTAACCCACGTCGCCGCAGACCAGGCGGTCCATGGGGCGCGGACGCTCCATATCGGCTTTGACCTCTTGAATGGCGCGCTCTTGATCGGGCGTCTCCTCGAAGGCAAATCCGTCTTCCATTTCTTGTAGCCATGGTTGATCGGCGTCGGGCGGGAAGGCGTGACCCTCCGCTGCCTCGCGCACGCTGTAGAGCCGTAGGAGGTCGCGCGCGATGTCCTGAACGTTCTCTTTGACCTTTGATTTCGCGCGCGTCCATTCGGTCGTGCCCAGCTTGCTGAGCGCGGGCACGGAATCGCCCATGCCGATGTAGCGCGTGACGCGATCGAGCTGATCGGTCGGAATATACAGCTTATCGGTTCCCGCGTAGTGAATGAGCAGGTACTCACGCTCGACGCCCGTCAGGTTCATCTTGACGAGCCCCTCGAAGCGTCCAATGCCGTGCTCCTGGTGTACGACATAATCGCCAGGATTGACCTCGGATAGGAAGGATGCGGGCGTCACCGGTCTGCGTCTCTGCGCGCCACGCCGCTTCGACCAGCCGAAGATCTCGGTGTCTGTATAGATGTAGAGACCGAGCGAGTGTGATTGCCAACCTTCCATCATCTGGCCCTGAATCAATGTCAGCGTGCCCGCCTCCGGTGGCTGATTGATATTGGTGCCGGGACTGGCGTGGATCGTCGCTTCATGTAGGATGCTTTCGTCGCTGAGCATCTCCGCCATGCGCCGCGCCTGTGCCGTGACGATGATGACACGCTCGCGGTTGTCGAGCGTCTTGCGGCAGTCCTGCACAAATGCGCGCAGGCGACCGCCGTAAGAGTTCGCGCTACTATAGGACGGCATCAGGTGTTCGGTGCCGTCGTGCTGGCGCGTATCGAAATCGCCCTCAGCCGTGGAGAGGATGTCGGCGAAGCGCAACTGGCGTCGCTGTTGTATCTGCGTCTCCAACTGGTTCCAGCCCACGTAAGCATCGCGCAGGCGCGGCGGATTCTCACGCTCCCTCTCGAACTGCTCTTTCATCTCCTGGGCCTGCACATCGAGGTCCGCGATGTGATTTTGAATGCTGGCTGGATTATCGAAGACAAGCAGCCCATTGCGCGGAAGGTAGTCCAGAAGCGTCGCCTGGCTGTGCAGGTAGGGGATGTAGAAGGCGATGTCTTCGAACGAACGCTTCTGTCGCAGTTCCTCCAGGTCGTGCTTCCAGCGCTCCTCGGCGTCCCGGTGGAGCGTGCGGATATCGAGTTGCTCCAGTTCTCTCATGGCCTCCGGTCCACGCACCGGAATGGCCTCGCGGGCTGGACCGATCGTGCAGTCGTTAATGGGATTGAGCGAGCGCTGCGTCTCCTGGTCAAAGGTGCGCAGCGATTCGATCTCGTCGCCGAAGAATTCGACGCGTATGGGACGTGGAAACGAGGGCGGGAAGAGGTCGATGATACCGCCGCGATGACTGAACTGGCCGGGTTCTTCAACCTCCGCAACCGGCGCGTAGCCCAGGTTGTAGAGCTGCTCAAGCATCAATGTCAGGTCGATCTCCTGCCCCGGCTGCAGGCTGAAGAGCGAGGTCGCCAGCTCTCTGGGTGGTATGATGGGCTGCGTCAGTGCGCGGGCCGAGCAGACGACGATGGGCGCGCGTTGTTTCCCCTCGACTAGCGTAATCATAGCCTGCATGCGCTGCTGTGTCGTCAGCGCGTCGCCGATAAGGCGCTCGTATGCTAACGCGTCGCGATCGGGCAAAAAGCATATATCGGTTGGGCGAGGATGAAACACCTTCAGAGCCTCAACCAGGTGACTGGCCTGCTCCTCGTCTGGAGCCACGACAAGCAGCGGTTGCTGCAACGTAGAGGCCAGGGCGACAACCACAAAAGGGCGCGCCGCTTCAGTGATGCCGGTCAAAGCCGGAACTCCTTCAGCGTTGCGAAGCTGTTCTATTAAACGTCGGTACTCTGGCCGCTGCGTCAGTAGTGCAAGTAATCCCTGTAATGTCACATCATCCTCCAACCAGACAACAGGCAACGCCTCTATAAGCACTTATTATAGAGGCATAACTGCTATCCAGCACTCTAAACTATCTCCTGTATCATATCCTACCTGTCAGTTCCACGCAATGTCTTTGCCTTTATATCCAACAAGAGGAATGTACCATATCCTACTCGATCGAAAGGAAACCTATGGCGGCGATGCCCAGAATGAGCCCGATGACCTGCCACGGCGTCGTTTTCTCATGATAGACCAGCACGCCGATTGCCACCGCCCCGATACCCGAAAGTACCGCGAAGAGCACCGCCCCCTTGCCCAGTTCTGCCCCGGTGCGTAGGCTAATCAGCCACGCGGTATTGGCCGCGACGAAGCCGAGCAGCGAGAGTCCCGCGAAAATATACTTGCCGTTGAGCGCGAACTGCTTGGCCAGGATATCGGCCACCAGTTCAAATACGACGAGCAGCAATAAGAAATAGAGCCATTTTGGTGGGAACACAGGTATAGATCCTTTCTTGCGAGGAAAAATAGGGGCCTCTATCTCTATTATGATTGGCACAGTGAGGCAATTATCGAGAGTACTCTCTATAGAGAACAAATATCTATGCGAGTTTATTCTCCCCTAAATGAGCGTACCTCAAGGGAAGTTTGCCATTTAACCTAGACACAACACAAAACGGTCGAGAAACGTATATGCTGATGTCGATATTATGTGCGTTTATTCTGCCTGATAGTCAGGTTCAGATAAATGGAATTTCGCTGTGAGTATATTTTATTGCATGAAAGGGCATATACTATGGCACTGACAGGAACAGGGGCGGCGCGTAGCTCATCCTCCCTGACCCATTCTCTCTCCTCGGTTCTGGCACTACGCCTGTCTCTTGGGTTGGTTGCCCTGGTAGGCGCAACGGCCTTCTTCTTTGGCACTTCCTGGGATATTCAGTGGCATGTCCTGATTGGGCGCGATCGCACGCTGATTCCTCCGCATATTGTGATGTTAACGGGCGTTGGTATAAGCGGTATAGCCGCGCTGTCAGCTATTATAATAGAAACCTTCTGGGCACGTCGCAATCCGGCGCTGGCTAGCAGTGGCACGACCTTTGCGGATGCCTTCTCCGGCTCGTTGGGAGCGTACATCATCGGTTTTGCCGCGCTCAACTCGGCGATCGCTTTTCCGCTTGACGCGTACTGGCACGCGCTCTACGGGATAGATGTCTCCATTCTGGCACCTTTTCATATTATGATTATCTCCGGGATGGCCCTTGTCGCGCTCGGTTGTGCCTATATGCTTGTATCCGCCGCGCATCTTGCCGCCCGCCTTGATGCGCCGATCGCCCGGCGCGTGGCAACCCTCGGCGTTATGACGGCGCAGGCGGTAATGATGAGCATCTTTACATTTCTACTGTTCGAGCTTATTGGTCGCAGATGGACGCTCGATCTGGGCTTCCTGTCCTTAAACTTCTTTATTGCCTTTGCGGCTCTGCTCGGCTGTTGGACTTTTGTGACGGCGACGCGGGTGTTGCCCTGGCGCTGGGCGGCGACCAGCGTTGTGGGGATCTACTACCTCGTCGCGCTGATCGACAATTTCTATGTGCCGCCGGTTACCGGGACGTTGATGACTACCGAACACCTCGCGCTCAGGCAGGCGAATCCGGGCGTCTCCATTGTGACCTTTGAGTGGCCGCTGCTGCCCCTCCTGGCTGCGCTGGCAATCGATAGTGTGACACAGATGGCGCGCCGCCGAAACTGGTCGCTTAGGCGCTTGATATTGACCGAGGCGACCATTGCCATTATCGGTTTTCTGCCGGTCCTGCTCTGGTCTCCCGCTTCTGTTGCGCGCCTGTTCAGTATTCTGGGACCAGTGGGTTTTGTGGCCTCGTTGCTCCTGGGCTGGCTCGGCTGCTGGCTTGGAACGTGGTTCGGGCAGCGTATGGGCGCGTCGATGCAGCAGGTAGAAGAGGTGTAAGGCGTATGAGCAAGCTACTGCAACGCGTCCTGCTGGTGCTCGGCGTCGTCGCCTTCCTGGTACTGCTTGTGGAGATCGGTCTCTCTATCGCGGCAACACTGCCTGGTAGCACGCCCGCGCGTACGGTGCAGGTGAAGGCTGGTCCTTACCCGCTCACGGTGAACCTGTATAAAGATCCGGCCAACGCGGGCTACGCGCTGCCCTTCACTATCTCATCTCCCCAGGCAAGATCGCTGACCTTCGATGCCTCGACTGTTCCTGCTGAGAGCGTAGATGCAACGCCCGTCCACGCCAGCCTGGCTGCTACGGCGAACGGCGCGCAGGGAACGGCGGAGATCACGGTACAGGGCGCGTGGATACTGCAAGTGGATGTCAACGGCCCGGCAGGGCCAGGGACTGCCCTCGTTCCAATCAATGCGACCGCCCCACCTGCCATTCCGCTCTGGTTAGGCTGGTTGATTGGACTGATCCCGCTCTATGGCCTGCTCCTCTTCTTGCTCATGCAGCGGAATCGGAAGCAGGCTCAAATGATAAAAGATAGCTCTCCTGGGCGTGATTGCGCTTCACAGGCGGATGGGGGCCAGCTCCATCCCTACTGATGCATTTCGATCTCCACCTGTGTCGCCACAATCTCTCGTTGCAGGTACTCGGCGCTATCACCGGTCAGGGCGACGGTCTCCTCGGCGCGGATGTCTGACGAGGAGGCTCCGATGCTGAAGGTGAATTCTCCCGGCTCGGTGACGAAGCGCATCTGCGGATCGTAGAAGGCGAGCCGCGAGGGATGCACGGTAAATGTGATCCTGCTGGCCTGACCTGCCGCGAGAGAGAGATGGGAAAAACCGAGCAGCATGCGTTCGGGACGGGCAACGGAGGCAACCTCATCGCGACAGTAGAGCTGCACCACCTGGATGCCTTCCAGCTCGCCGGTATTGCGTACATCAATGGAGATCTCGATTGGCCCGGTCGTATTCGTTGCCTGTACGCTAAGTTTGCTATAGTCGAACGTACTGTAGCTCAACCCATGTCCAAAGGTGAACAGCGGGCTCGTCGGTGAATCGATATAGTCGCCGAAGAACATCGCGCGACTGCCGCCAGCGCGCGGCCCGAAGAAGTTGGGAACCTGACCAACCAGGCGCGGCAGGCTCACAGGCAGGTGACCGCCCGCATCAACCTTGCCGGTCAGCACATCAGCCAGTCCGTTGCCACCCTCTTCTCCCGGTGGGAATACCTGTAGCAGCGCGTTGGCATGTTCAGCGATAGAGGCGAGCGTGTGGACGCGCCCGCTGAGCACCACCACTACGAGCGGCGTTCCCGTCTCGGCAAGCGCGGCGACCAGCTCCTGTTGTACGCCGGTTAGGTCAAGGCTGGTTGCATCGTTGCCTTCGCCGACCGTCACGGGACGCAGGAGGCCGCTGCGCCCCGCGACCACGACGACGGCCACTTCGGCCTTGCGCGCGACATGTACAGCTTCCGCAAAGCCGGAGCGATCGTCGCCCATCACCTCGCAGCCTCTGGCGTATTCTACTTCGACATCCTTGCCCAGGGCATCGCGCAGGCCGATAAGTGGCGTGACGTGCGGAGTGAAGTATGGGCCAGGCGCGTATTTTCCGCTTGCCTGTGGCACAAGTAGTCCGGAGATCTCAAGATTTGGAGGGGCGGCATAGATCATTTCCAGGTGAGCGGGGTAGTGATAGTCGCCCTGCAGGAGCCGTTCATCGTCAGCGCCGGGGCCGATGACGGCGACGCGCTTCAACGTGGGTGCCAGGGGCAGCACTCCGTCATTGCTCAATAAAATGGTTGCTTCCGCGACCGCCTGGCGAGCCAGTGCGCGCTGCTCAGGCGTATCGAATACGCTTCTGGCAGTCGCCGCGTCAACATAGGGTTGCTCGAAGAGTCCGAGCTGGAACTTGAGGCGTAGCACGCGCCGTACTGCTGTGTCGATGACCTCAAGTGAGATGCGTCCAGCCTCAATCTCGGCCCGTAGTGGCTCTCCAAAGCACTCGATAGCGGGCAGTTCCATATCCAGTCCGGCCTGCAGGGCGAGCCGGGCAGCCTCGCCGAGGTTTGCAGCGACATGGTGATGGTGCATGAGCATCACGACGGCTGCATAGTCGGCGACAACTGCTCCAGAGAAGCCGAGTTCGTCGCGCAGCAGTTGGGTAAGGATAGCGGGACTACCGGCGCAGGGCAGGCCATCGACTGAGGTGTAGGAGTTCATAATGGTGGCGAGTCCGGCGTCGCGGATTGCGGTGGCGAAAGGCTCGGCGTAAACCTCGCGCAACTCGCGTGGACCCAGCTGGACGGGAGCCCAGTTGCGCCCACCCTCCGACATTGCATAGCCAAGGAAGTGCTTGCCCGTGGCGGCAACTCCCTCTCGCAGGTCGCTGCCTTGCAGACCCTGGATGTAGGCGGTTCCGATAGTTCCTATCAGCGCGGGATCTTCACCATAGGTCTCCTCTACGCGCCCCCAGCGTGGATCACGGGCAACATCCAGAACAGGAGCAAGCGCCTGCCGCGCGCCGACGGCCAGCATCTGTGTGCGAATGACTTCCGCTACCCGCCTGACCAGCGCCGGGTCCCACGTCGCCGCGAGCCCGATCCCCTGTGGAAAGACTGTTGCATTGCGGTGACAGAACCCCCCCGTGGACTCCTCGTGGACAATGACCGGAATGCCGAGCCGTGTCTGCTCAACGGCGACGCGCTGAATAGCGTTCATAAAGGCCGCGCTCTCTTCAGGATGCAGGCCAGTTGAAGCACCGATGCGCGTTACCTGTCCGATGCCATGCGGCATCTTCTCCACAATGGTATCGACATCAAGAGTTCCGGTGCTTACAAAGGCAGTGCTCCAGAGACAGCCGAGCTGGGCCAGCTTCTCATCCAACGTCATAAGGACAAGCAGGTTCTCGACCCGTTCTTCAATGGAGGCGTGCGGGTCGCGGTAGAGCGGCGTAGACAAAGTGATACTCCTTATTTACTAAATCCAGCAACCAGGCCACCCAGCAACTGGCGTCTGCCAAAGACGTAGAGCAGGATAATGGGGGTCGCTGATAGGAAGACCGCCGACAGAATGGCCGGGACGTTGGTCGTGAATTGTCCCCTGAAATTCGCGAGCGAGAGTGGAAGCACAGCCACACTCTGGCTCTGAGTGAGAACCAGCGGGAACAGATAGCTGTTCCAGACCTGGATCGTCTCGTAAATGATGACCGTGATAATCGCTGGCCTTGAAAGCGGTAGGACCAGGTTATACAAAATGCGCAAATGAGTTGCACCATCAATCAGCATTGACTCGTTAAGTTCATGGGGAATATCTCTGATGTAGGTGACGAGCACAAGAATCGACAGCGGAATGCCGAAGGCGATCGAGGGCAGGATCAGCGCAAACAGGGTATCGTAGAGATGCAAGTCGGAGACAATGGCATAAATCGGGATGATCGTTGCCTGTAGCGGGATTGCGAGTCCAAGCAAGAAAAGGTTGAAAACGAAGCGAGTATAGCGGCCTCGTGCATGAGAAATCGCGTAGGCTGCCAGCAGAGAGACCACCAGAATCATGAAGACGCTTATGACCGTGACGAAAACGGTGTTAGCGAAGTAGGTAAAGAACCCGTTTTCCAGCACGGTGCCGTAGTTCTCCAGCGTTGGATGCGATGGAAACGACCAGGGAGTGTCCGTAAACAGGTACTGTTGTGGTCGGAGGCTGGTGAACAACATATAGAGGATCGGGTAAAAAGAGAACATGAGCCAGAGCACACCGAGCGCCACCGGGATAATCTCCCAGAAGCTGCTTTGACTGAACTGGTGTTTTGGCCGTGGTGCAGCAAGCGGCTTTTTGTGCGATAGATCAGTATCTATCGTGTTTTGTGCCTGAGAATGGGTTGCCATACTTATAATCCCTCCAACTGACTCGACATTTTGCTAAAGCCGCTAAAACGCAGTAGGATAAACGAGAGGGCGATACCAAAGGCGGCCAGGACAACCGCAATCATGCTCCCATAACCTACCTGCTCATTTTGAAAGGCTGTGATATACATCTGGAGAGGGAGGACGCGTGTCGCGTAACCTGGGCCACCCTGGGTCGTCACCCAGAAGAGGTCGAAGTAGGTGAGGGAGCCAGTAAAGATCAAGGTGGTCGAGGTGATGATTGTGTATTTCAATTGTGGCAAAGTGATGGCGAAAAAGTTCTGGACGCGTCCGCCCCCATCGATAGTGGCGGCTTCGTAGAGTTCTTTGGGGATCTGCCGGGCACCGCCGAGGTAGAGGAGTGAGTGAAATGGAATGAACTGCCAGCTCACAATGACCATCACCACATAAAAGGCCAGTTGAGGATCTCCAAGCCAGGCTCTTGTCAATCCTGAGAGGCCCAGTGCGGTCAGCAAGGGATTGAGCACGCCAAAATTCGGATCGAGCATATTCTGCCATGTGAGGGCGATAGCGACGGCGGAAAAGAGTAATGGCAAGAAATACAGGACGCCGAAGACACTCCGATAGCGTTGTTTCCCGGCCATAAAGACGCCGAGCAAGATGCTAATAGGGGTCTGTACGATCCAACTGATCACCATTACCTGGATTGTCAGGAGAAGAGAGGTGAGGGTAACATGATCGGAAAACAGCGCGCGCCAATTGCCTAAGCCAATCCATTCAGCGGGTGCCAATCCATTCCAGCTGGTAAAGCTGTAAAAGAGGGCAATAAAGAGAGGAATGATGGCAAAGGCAACGTAAAAGATCAGCGCTGGCAAGGTCCAGAGCACTGCAAACGAGTTAGACCGCCGTGCGGTCTTTGGCATTTTCATTATTGCGCCCATAGCGCTCTCCTATCTGAGCTGGGAATATCACTCCTGTAGGCATAGTGAGCCTTACATGAAGGATGTCTCCTCTTCAGTATTGAAAAGGAGACCGACATGTATTCTGATTGTACGAGGCGAAGCTGCCGAGGGATAGCCAGCTTTTTAAGCAAACCAGCCCATAAGGGAACCTCTACGTGCTTACTTACCGATAGTTTTGTTCATATTGGTGGAGAACGTCTCAGGAGGAATCTGGTTCAAGAACACCTGGCTCAGGTTGGTCAAGCTTGCCTGCGCTTGCGTTGGCGACAAGACCTGGTCCCAGGACAACTGGAAGTTCGGTGCGTTCTTCGCCATGTTGTAGTTGTACGTCAGCCACTCGCCATTGGAAGCGGAGGCGAGCTGTGACTCAAGACCCTGGACCGGAGGCACATCACCCACGTTGATAAAGCCCTTGACCATCGCATCAGTTAAAATGCCATTTTTGAGGAAATCGACTGCATTTTTAGTCGATTTGGCGACCTTGGAGACCGAGTAAAAATTGCACGGGTTTCCGTAGACATCTTTCGGGTCCCCTTTGCCGCCCTCTACCGCGGGGAAGGGGAACCAACCGAGTTTGCCACCGGTAATAAAGTCAGGGCTGTTGGTCTGGAACACTGAAAAGTTCCAGTTTCCTTGCAGCATCATCCCAGCTTTTCCAGTGTACACCAGAGCTGCGTCCTGGTTGGAGTCAGCGTTGGTCGACGTGTAGGAAGTGCCAAAAGCCCCCATCTTGACGAGATCCTGAATCATCGTGTTTGCCTTGATAAATGCAGGATCGGACCATGCATTGGGCTGACCGGCAATCACGGCCTTAACGGAATCTGGTCCGCCGATGCGATCAACGAGGAACTCGGCATACATCAAGTAGGGCCACTGGCTCGCGCCGGCAAGCGCAATCGGGATGAGGTTATTCTTCTTCAGCACATCGATGACATTGAGCAGTTCTGACCAGGTAGTGGGTGTGCTCAATTTGTACTTGGAGAAGATGTCCTTGTTATAGAAGAAGAGCTCCGTTTGCATCCCAGCGTTAGGAATACCGTAGTATTTGCCATCAAAGGCTGCGTTGGTGAGGACTGACGAGAAAAATTTGTTTTTCCAGGTAGGATCAGCGGTCAGATCGGGGGTGAGATCATACACGTCATCTGCATCGACGTAGGATTTAAGGATACCACCACCCCAACCAAAGAAAATATCGGGCGGAGTTTTAGCACCCATTGCCACTTGAAGTTTTTGTTTGTACGGATCGTTCTCAAAGAAGTCAAGATGGACGGTAACTGCCTTCTGCGCGCTATTGTAGGCTGCCACGGCTGCCTGGACAACTTTCTGCTCATTTCCAGTGCGGATGTCCCACACTTCGACGGTTCCCGCGCTGCTTCCTGCACCTGTACTTGTTGATTGACTGCTCCCAACACCGAAACAACCGGACAGCGTTGTTGTGAGTGCTGCTCCACCTGTTACCTGTAGAAATGTGCGCCGTGAAACTCTTGCTTGCATCTTTTGGCCTCCCTGGCATCTTTGCCTGCCAGACTAGAAAGTCCGGTAAGGATGGGTTGACATAATAAAGTCCAGATAAAAGTGAGTAACTTATCAGTAGGGACCCTCCCCTATTGATGGTCAGTCCATCCAGCGTCAATTGCACCGGATAGAAGGAATGGCGCGCTTCTG
>JALYTQ010000259.1 GCA_030854195.1 Chloroflexota bacterium | reverse complement strand
CCCTTTATGTATTACTTTTTACGACGGCTTAACTTTTCTCGATCAGTTCAAGCAGAACGCCGCTGGTCCCTTTAGGATGCAGGAATATCGCTCGTCCCTCTGCAGCAATGCGCGGCTGTTGATCCAGCACAGGCGCGCCCTTATCTTTCATCTCTTGCAGCGCCTCATCGATGTTGTCTACTTCAAGACAGATATGGTGCAGCCCCTCGCCGCGCTTCTCCAGGTACTTTGTCAGCGTGGAACCAGGCACGGTCGGCTCGATCAATTCAATCTCGCTGCCACCGGGACCGCCCATGGGTAGAAAGGCGATACGCACCTGCTCGGTAGGCACCTCTTTGATCTCGCTGGGTGTAATGCCCAGTGTATCGCGATAAAAGGCGAGCGCCTGCTCGATATTGCGTACGATAATCGCCACGTGATCAATGCGCTTCGGCATACGTTTTGTTCCTTTCTACCCTGTCGTGTTCGCTAGTCGCCACAGTGAACGAGATGAAGATCGCCTTGCTTCAATTGCACAGGTACGGCGGTAAAGATGCCAACGCTGTGCTGAATAGTGCTGGTAAGCGTCCGCAGCGCCATAAGCGCGCCGATACGCGTCTCTTCGCTATAGTGGAATAAGTCCGCCATCTGCTCGAATTCCGCCTGTGTCAGTACCTCAAAAGAGAGATCCGGCTTGACCAGAACG
The DNA here is from genome assembly GCA_030854195.1 of Chloroflexota bacterium. Taxonomy (GTDB): domain Bacteria; phylum Chloroflexota; class Ktedonobacteria; order Ktedonobacterales; family Ktedonobacteraceae; genus JACDAE01. The sequence goes on along the minus strand of JALYTQ010000259.1, from coordinate 6,601 downwards.
CTCAGATCCAGATCGACATAAGACAGGCGATCTGGCTCTATGCTGGCTGGCTGAATAATAGTAGCATAGGTATGAATCAGCGTTCGATCATTATAAAAGGCGCTGAGCATGTACCAGCGCTGCGGCCAGAAAAATTGTAGGCAGTTGCTCCTGAGCGGGCGTGTTCCAGTCGCCCAGCGCATTGGTGTCCCCACGGGCAGCCAGAGCCGTAAAAGATCGCTTAGCTCCTCGGAAGGCTGCTCATCGCCAAGCTGCATCCCTTCGTTTACCTTGCATGCTCGCCAGGACCCGCGTAGCCCCTGGTCATAGCTACGACTCTCCACCAGAAAATCTTGTTGCATAATTACACTCCCTTCCGTCAGCCCTCATAGTACGCAAATCTGTCCCTCCCGTCAAGTCCTGACAGGACTTCCCTTCCGTATACAGGCAGCTTCTATTTCATTTGCCTGCCGACGTGTTGTAGAATAGAGGCACATTTATCATCCGAGCATATACGCCTAACAGCAGCAGAAACAGGGTACAATGCGCTGTCCAAACTGTCAAACGATCAATCCACCAAATGCAAAGTTCTGTCTTGAGTGTGGCAACCGCCTCATCGTCTGCCCGAACTGCGGCACGGTGAATCCGCCAGGTGCCAGATTCTGCATCGAGTGCGGCACCCGGCTACAGCCAGTGGGCGACAATACAGCTCCACTGCCAACGGTAACTGGGCCACCGGTCGGAGTTGCGCACCCGGCGGGCAATGGAACTGCAGCGGCGCGCCCTGATGTCCTGCTTCCGCCCGAGGAGCGCCGCGTCGTCACCGTTATGTTCGCGGACATCACTGGCTCGACGCCGCTGGCGGATCGGCTGGACCCTGAAGATATGCGCGCGATCCTCACAGGCTACTTTAACCTGATGACCGAGCAGATACGCAAGCATGGTGGCACTGTCGAGAAATATATCGGGGATGCGGTCATGGCGGTCTTTGGTTCCCCCATCGCCCACGAAGACGATCCTGATCGCGCCATTCGTGCCGCGCTCGACATGCATGCAGCGCTCAGCGAGTTTAACGAGCAACGACAGGCGCTCGACCCGGAGGCCAACCGCCTGCAAATGCGCATCGGGATCAATACAGGCGAGGTGGCTATTCCTGACAGTAATTCGTACCAGCGGCAGGATTTTCTGATCACCGGCGACGCGGTGAACGTAGCCGCCCGCTTGCAGCAGGCAGCGACGCCTGATACCATTCTGGTAGGCGAACGCACCTATCTGGCAACACGCGAGGTCTTCGATTTTCGGCCCATCGCCCCTCTGCGCCTCAAAGGGAAGCCGGAACCGATCCTCGCCAGGGTTGTGCAGGGGCTGCGCAAGAGCACGATGATCATCACCCAGCATCCACGTGGCATCGAGGGCAGGTCGGTCCGCCTGATCGGACGCACGCTGGAACTGACGCTACTGCACGCGAACTTCGCGCGCGTCGAGGCCGAACGCCATCCACATCTCGTGACTATTCTCGGCGCGCCTGGCATCGGTAAATCACGCCTGGTACGCGACTTTATCGAGCGCGAGCAGGAGCGTTTCAAGAGCGCATCCTCTATCGGCAACAATCCACCTCCGCAAGTACTGATGGGCCGCTGCCCACCGTATGGGGAGGGTATTACCTACTGGCCCCTGGTCGAGATTCTACGTTCGCTCTTGCAGGTGCAGGATGACGATAACCCCGACACTTTCCAGGTGCGCTTTGTCGAGTTTGTAGGCAACCTGCTCAATACAGCACAGCGCAGCGAATCGACGGATGAGATTGCGGAGACCATCCTGCGCAGTATTGGTAGGGGACTGAGCGGCAAAATGCTCCTTCCCGAGCGCGAACGCATGAAACGCGAGAACCAGCTCAGTACCCATAACGTGAGTGTCAAGCAGGCTGGCACACAGGTAGCATTGCTGCGCGCCTGGCGCGTTCTTCTTGAGTCCCTGGCAGAGCAGCAGCCACTGATCATCGTGGTGGATGATCTGCAATGGGCCGACGAGGCGCTGCTCGACCTGCTGGAATATCTCACCGACCGCATCTCGTCGGTCCCGATTCTCTTCCTCTGCCCGGCGCGCCCCGATTTCTTCGAGCGTCGCCGCGACTGGGGCGGTGGACGGCGCAACTTTACCACTATCGAGCTGGAATCTCTCTCGCGCGAGGAGAGCAGCGAGCTGGTCGATGCTCTCCTTAATACCACCGATCTGCCAGAGGTGCTGCGCCACACGATTCTGAGCCGGGCAGAGGGCAATCCCTTCTTTGTGGAAGAGATTATACGTATGTTTATCGACCAGGGAGTGCTGACCTGCGAAGAGGATCACGAGCACGGCATCGAATGTTGGCGTCTGGGAGCAAAGAATGAGACGCTTCTGCGCGACCTGACCATACCAGGCGAACATCCCGAGGATACCCTGATCAATATGCACTACGTCCTGCCGCTTCCACGCGTCCCCGATACTATTCAGGGCGTCCTGGCCGCTCGCGTCGATCTGCTCAATCCGACCGAGAAGCTTATCCTCCAGCACGCGGCGGTGGCCGGTCGCACCTTCTGGCTCTCCGAACTACAACTGCTCGCGCCCACTCTCGATGCAGCGACTATTCTGGAAGTACTGGCCTCGCTAGATACACGCGAGTTCGTGACGGAGGCGCAGAAAGAGGTACGCAGCCCTATCGAACATGACCACGTCTTTGTCTTCAAGCACGTCCTGATCCGCGACGTTGTCTACAATAATATTCCGCGTATGCGTCGCTCCCAGGAGCACGCGCGCATCGCATACTGGTTGGAAGAAGTAACTGGCAAGCAACAGGCTGCCTTCGCCGAATTGCTCGCCTATCACTATCAGCAGGCGCTGGCAACGTGGTCCATAGGTCTGTCGATGCCATCGATCGAGGCCGACAACCCTCTTGACATCACCGATGCGCCACTACGGCTGACGCGCCCCGAGTTGCGTCGCCGCGCCATCAAGTACCTCACATTAGCAGGCGATCAGGCGTTGAATACCTATTATACGATCCGTGCCCTGCAGGCATATGGCGACGCCTTCGATCTGCTCACCGACAATGAGGCCGATCTGCCGGAACTCATCGCCCTGCATGAACGCCTGGGCGACGCCCACTTCCAGCGCGGCAACGAGGACGAAGCGTGGCAGGAGTATCGCAAGTCGCTACGCCTGGCAACCGAACACCCAGAGGCGGCTACCAACGGTGGCACCACGCCGATCTATCTGTATGAGCGCCTGGCAGAACTGGCGACGCGCTGGACCAGTGACTTTGATAGCTTGCCTGACCTGCAGGAGGCGCGTGGCTATATCGACGCGGGGCTGCAGATCCTGGATGGCAAACCGCTGAACCGCGAGCGTGTCGCCTTCCTCACCTATCAGGCATTCTGGTATATTCGCCAGTTGGAAACGGCAACCTACGCGCAGAAGGCGGAACTGGCGGAGCAGGCGCTCACCAGCGGGCACAATGCACTCCGTCTGGCCGAGGAACTGAATAACGCCAGCGCGCTCTCGTTGGCCATGGACGCGCTGGGCTTCATCTACGGCGAATACCATCGATATAACGAGGTCCATCAGATTCAGCATCGGCGTCAGAAACTGGAGGGCCTGCTCAGCGATCGCGAGGAGCTCTACGACCTCTATTTCTCGCTCGGCAAGTCACACGAGCAAGTAGCCGACTACTCCGACGCGCTCATGTGGTTCGGGCGCGCGTGGAGCAATGCGCAAACCATGGAGAGCCCATCCATGCTGCTCATGAGTATGACCGGGCGCATGCGCACGTGGCGGCAGTGGAATCGTTGGAAAGAGGCGCGCCAGGTAGCCCTGGATATATTGCGTCTGATCGAACAGTATCAGCAGGACGAAAAGCGCCAGCTCTGGGCTCTGGAGACGTTGGCAACGATCGCATACCGTATGGGAGAGCAGGAGCAGGGCGACCAGTACGCACGCCAGTATAAACGCCTGATCGATCAGCAGATAGAGCGCGCGGGCGAAGCCGCTCGCAGCGCATTATCCACCACCATGCACGCTATCTATATGGCGCGCGAAGACTGGACACGCGCCACCGCTGACTATAAAGAGAAGTTTCAACGTAGCGAGCCCCTACCCTCGCCAGAAGTCCTGGCGACATTGGCCGAGTTGTTGGTGATGACCGGAGAGAGCGCCACTATCCAGGCCAGCACCTGCGAGCGGGCTATCACGTTAGCAGAGGAGTCGGGCGCGCGCAAAAGCTATGCCATTGCCTTACGAGCACGCGGCCATATGTATACGGAGCAGCAGGAATGGAAGCTTGCCGAGCAGGATCTGAGACGCGCCCTACAGCTCTGCGAGGTTCTCGACCTGCCCTGGGAGCGCGGCAACACGCTATACCAGTTAGGTCTGTTCTATAAACGCCGTGCCCTTGCCCCTAAAGAGGAAAAGCAGCATGACCGCAACGCCGATCTCGCGCGCGCACGCTATCACTTCGAGCAGGCGATAGGCTTTTACGAGGCATTGGACGCCCGCCCCAGCATAGAACGCGTGCACCTGGCGCTGATGCAGGACAACACCGCGCGCGTGTAACCTGGCGCGTTCGGGCTAGTGGCTCATCTCCCACAGGCTGCGCGTTTGCCATAACTGCGTAGAGTCCCACACACCTCCCATATCAGGAGGCAGCGCGGAGATGTGAAGCTGTGTAAGGTTGGCTCCGGCAGCCTGGAGACGCGCGCGCACGCTTCTGAGCGCCAGCGCCGGTGTATTATTCGTGCGGCTGATATGCGCCAGCCAGAGCCAGCGCACGCTGTCTGGCCGCCAGGTACGCAGGACGGCATCGGCGGCCTGGTCATTGGAGAGGTGGCCCGTGTTGCTAAGGATGCGCTGTTTGAGATGCGCTGGATAGGGACCGCGCAGGAGCCGCTGGCGATCGTGATTGGCCTCCAGGATGAGCAGGTCGGCCTGACCGATGCTGGCTACCATCTCCGGCGTCACCTCGCCGCTATCGGTTACGATGCAGACGCGGCACCCGCCCGCGCTCAGCAGATAGCCGCAAGGGGCAACCGCGTCGTGCGATATGGGAAACGACGTAACCTCGATATCGCCGATTATCCGCCGCGTTCCTACCGGCAAAGCCAGCGTACGAGCGCCGAGCTGTTCCTCTTCTACGTCAGGCAGAGTATTGTTAACAGAACGCGCCACCTGTATAGCTCGCGTATCGCCCTCGGAGGCCGAGACAAGCGTGCCCGAATCTGTACGCCAGGCACCGGAGATCAGACCGGCTTCCAATGCTTTATAGGTGCGGGGATCAGCGATCACAGGGATAGCATGGCGCTTCATCAATGAGGGCAGGCCGATGACATGATCGCTATGTTCGTGAGTGACCAGGGTACCCTGGAGCTGCGCCGCCTGCACGCCAACCCTGCGCAGCCGTTCACGCAGCACATTGCCGCCCAGGCCCGCGTCGACCAGAAGTTTTGTGCGCCCCTGTGGACCGGCCTCGACCAGCAGAGCATTGCCGCTACTACCACTACCTAGAGAAACTACGCGCATAATAGTAATACCTTATATACCAAGCAAACGTTGTGCATTGCCGCCCAGGACCAGCGCCCGGCTCTCCTGATCCAGGCCAGACTGCTCGATATGTTCAATCACGCGTCGCTGGCGCAACAAAGCGTAATCGCTGGCGAAGAGGATGTGATCCGCTCCAACGAGTTGCGCCACCACGGGTAGAATAGTTGGGCGATACAGATAGATTGTTGCAGCCGTATCATACCACACATTGGCGGCCACGCGTTGAATCTCCGGCATGAGACAGTAAAATGGCAAACCGCCGCCCCAATGAGCGGCAATAAAGCGCACAGTGGGAAAAGCGGTGAGAAACGTTACTACATCTTGTAGCGAAACATTGCCCTTGCCAGGGTAGAGATGACCAACGGGCTCGCTACAATGCGAAAGCACCAGCAGCCCATGAGAACGTACCACCTCCATCAATGGAGCAAGCAGCTCAATGTCGCTAAGCCTGTAGCCCTGCCCATGAGGCATAAGCTCGCCCAGCCCAACCATACCAGCAACGGCGCAGCGCTCCAGCTCGCGCACGGCCCTGGTACCCGCAGTCGGCTGAATGACCGCCATGCCATAAATACGTCCCGGAAAGCGGCGCATGGCATCAATCACGTAGCTATTCGTCTCCTCGATCAGTCCGTGGTCCGTCCAACCAAACGAGAAGGCAACCGCTGCATCTACGCCCGAGGCATCCATCTCCGCCACGAGCTCGTCAGCCGTTGCCATACGGGCGCGCGGATCAGCGTATAGAGCGTTGAACCAGGGATCGCGTTTGCAATAGAGCGCTCGTTGCTTGCATATATCTGGAGGGAAGATGTGCGTATGAAAGTCTATAAGCATGTTCGTTGCTTCCTGCGTAAATACAAAAAGAGTTCGTTACAGTAGAACGAACTCTTTTCTCAGTGGTTTCCGTGTTAGCTGAACAAGAGAAGATACCTCAATTTTGCCGAGCGCGGCAACGCCAGTGAAGCAGCGATCCTTCGCTCCACGCTCCCTGATGACCACGCGATCCATCAGACAAACAAGCCGTACGATCATTAGTGCTGCTTCGCTACGCCTG
>JALYTQ010000258.1:6834-7353 GCA_030854195.1 Chloroflexota bacterium | reverse complement strand
CTGTTGAGGTGCTAAATAAGCAATGCTTTACGATCACAAACTATGAAAACTTGTGCTGCGCACATTTTCGCGACAGTTCGTAAGGATTGCCCTGCCATGAGGGGATGTTGCGAGCGGAAATGGGGACGATTACTCTCCTAACATCTGCTTCTGTTGTCTGGGGACTATACTAAAAAGTTCAATCGTACTTAAAAAGGATAACTAATATTTTCATAAATGTCAATGTAATTTGCGCATATTTTTATGGAACTCATCTATTAAATCACGGGCTATATTCATTGAACTAGCAACATTCTATTATAATAGTATTCTATCAAACGTCATAGAAACCCCTTCTCCTAACTAACCAACCGGTGTAGGGACCAGCTTCAGCGCGTCCGTGATTTATCATTTTCCTCTTCATCAAGGATAAACCATGCCACCGTTCCAATGACGTTTGACAGAACAATAATACAATAGTTTTTAGGAAAGGATGAACTGGATTGAGCAGGAAAATCATTGACAAGGAGGGCTTTAGCC
>JALYTQ010000258.1:0-6824 GCA_030854195.1 Chloroflexota bacterium | reverse complement strand
CGACAACAATAGACTAACAATTTTAACGCTGCTTTCTAACCAGGCGAGGAAAAAGACGTGGCCAACTCAGTCACTGTGAAAGATGTGGCCCGCGAGGCCAACGTTTCGATTGGCACCGTATCGCGTGTATTCAATAATCATAAGAACGTGACCCAGGAAGTACGGCTGCGCGTGCTCAAGGCTGCCTCACGCGTGGGATATTTTGGCCGGAAAGGACAGGACACTTATTCTTCCGATGGAAAGCGTAACAGTACGCGAACGCTACGGGAAATTGGTTTTCTTTACTATTTTAACGTCGGCATTACCACGCTTACGGCGAATCCTTTCTGGTCGCACGTCTTCTATGGCGTTGAATATGAGGCACGCAAATCGAACATAAAAGTAACCTATCGCGCCATTCGTGAACTTTGTCAAACTCCAGAAATGTTGTTGAGTGCGATATACGAGATGAAACTTGGCGGAATTCTGCTGCTCGGCGACGCGGAACCAGCTGTAATCCGCCTGCTTCAAAGCACAAATCTCCCTTTGGTGCTGATAAATAACTATATACCAGGTCTCTCTGTTGATGCCGTCCTTGCCAATAATTTCGAGGGAGCACACACAGCGGTTGACTACCTTATCAACGAAGGGCATCAGCATATTGCTTTTATCGGTGGCCCTACCCTGGACGGTCCGCGTCCTATCAATACTTTTTACAGCATCGAGCGTAGGGCAATAGGCTATCGCGCATCACTGTTGGACGCGGGTCTGCCGGTGAATTACGCTTTATATGAAGCTGGCAACCTTGATATTGATGGAGGCTATGCAGCCTGCAAGCGCCTCATCGAGCGCAATGTCGAGTTTAGCGCGATCTTTTGTGCCAACGACGCAACAGCAATCGGAGCAATGAAGGCGTTGCGCGAAAAGGGGTATCGCATTCCCGAAGATGTCTCGGTGGTTGGTTTCGACGATATCGATATGGTCGAGCACCTTACGCCAGCCCTGACAACGGTGCGTATCAATAAGGAGGCGATGGGCTATACCTCTGTCAAGCAACTTCTCTGGCGTTCTACAGATGTAGATGCGGCCTGTATTGTAAGCCTCGTGGAGGTCGAGCTGATCAGGCGGGACTCGGTTCTTTCTCACCATCCCTGAAATGAGGGTTGAGGGGAGGCGTTGGGTATTCTCTATTCGTCATCGGTATCATGCAGGTCCTTCACAAGGTACCAGTAGTTGCCGTTGAGGTGGCGGCAATAGGTGACTTCGTTGAGCAGGTGTTTGGCGATGTAGAGGCCATAGCCGTGAAGGCGGCCTGCCGCGATGTCTGGCTCCTGGACCTGATCTGGATCGAAGATGATACCGGTGTCGAATAGTTCTATGGCAATCTGGCCTGCTTGCAGCTGGAAAGTGATGTGGATGCGCTCGTGCCCTTGCTTCTGTGGGTAGGCGTGCTGGACGATATTCTTGCAGATCTCTAGGACCGCGATCTGGACGTTGTACGCGAGGGTGTCGGGCGCCGCCGGGCGTGATTCTTGTGTCAGTATGCCATTGAGCGTCGAACCGACAATGTGAAGATAGTGCTCCTCCACTGGAATATCCAGGCTGATAGTAGTACATTCCGCCGCATCGCTCATACTTCTCTCTCCTCATTCCTCTGTTAGATTGCCTCCATCATACTACTCTATTTCGGCATATGCGTATGTTCTCTGAAGGGCCGGAAGCTGGAAAACCCGCGCTGGATAGCCCTGAATGTGGTATACTGCCGCTACGATATCTTTGAGCCGCAAAGGACGTGGATCAGGATGAGCCTGTTAAAGGTATCAAGGTAGCCGCATTGACAGGTGAAAGGATGCTTTCTGTGACTTCAACCCTCTCCATTCATCTCCTGGGTGATTTCTCGCTGACGGCGGGCGATGCCCCTGTGGCGACGATGAATGTGCCCCGTCTACAATCCTTGCTCGCTTACCTCTTGCTGCACCGCAACGCGCCGCAGGACCGCTCGCGCCTGGCCTTTCTGCTCTGGCCCGACTCAAGCGAGGCGCAGGCGCACACCAACCTGCGCAAGCTGCTGCACCAGTTGCGCCAGTCCATCCCGAACGTCGATGCTTTCCTGCGCGCCGAGAAGCATACGCTGCAATGGCTACCCGATGATGCCGCCTGGACCCTCGATACGCTAGAGATTGAAGAGGCGCTTGCCCAGGCGGGACAGGCGGAACGCGAAGGTGATACGACCACGCTGCGCCGGGCGCTCGAACGCGTGATGTTCCTCTATCGCGGCGATCTGCTGCCCAGTTGCTACGACGAGTGGATTTTGCCCGAGCGCGATCGCTGGCGTCAGATATTTCTTTCTGCCGCCGAACGCCTGCTCGCGCTGCTGGAGCAGGAACGCGATTACGCTGCCGCGATTGTGGTGGCCCAGCAGCTCCTGCGTCTGGACCCTCTGCAGGAAGCGACCTATCGGCAATTGATGCGCCTGTATGCCCTGCGGAATGATCGGGCGTCGGCGCTACGCGTCTACCACACGCTTGTCACCGTGCTGGAACGCGAACTGGGGGCGGAGCCGGGCGGCGTCACACGCGCGCTCTACGAGTCCTTGCTACAGTCGGACGCCTCTCCCAGGACGCCGACCGGGTCGCTCACCACGCGCAGAGCGGCACCACCGCTGTTAGGACGTAAGATGGAGTGGCGACAGCTTCAGGAGGCGTGGCGTACGGCGGCGGAAGGGCATCCACACCTTGTAATTCTCACTGGTGAGGCGGGCATCGGCAAGACGCGCCTGGCGGAGGAGATGGAGGCGTGGGTGAGTCGACAGGGGATGACGACGGCGGGTGCACACTGCTATGCATCTCTTGGTCAGTTAGCCTATGCCCCTATCACGAGTTGGCTGCGTGCAGACGCGCTGCAGGCGGGCCTCGCCTCGCTTGATAAGACCCTGCTCACTGAGATTGCGCGGCTGGTGCCGGAGGTGCTTGACAGGCGACCAGAATTGCCGCGACCGGCTCCTATGACGGAAGGGTGGCAGCGGCGGCAATTCTTCGAGGCCCTTGCGCGCGCGCTCCTGAGCGCCCGTCAGCCGCTGCTGCTCCTGCTCGACGATCTGCAGTGGTGCGACAATGAGACCCTGGAATGGCTGCACTATCTGCTCCGGTTCGCGTCGGGAGCGCGCCTGCTCCTTATCGGGACCGTGCGCGCCGAGGAGGCGTTGCCTGGGCATCCCGTGGTGGCGTTTCTGGGGACGCTGCAGCGCGATGGGCTGGCGACGGAGATACCGCTCGATCCGCTCACAACGACCGAGACGATCTCCCTTGCCGAGCATATCACTGGTCGCCCGCTTGATGCCGCCACGCGCGCGACGCTCTACAGCGAGACGGAGGGCAATCCGCTGTTCGTGGTCGAGATGGCGCGTGCCGATGAGCCGGGACTGCACAGCAACAAACTAGCGTCTGTCAGAGGTCGGTCCTCGCAGCTTACGCAATCCTCCTCGACGCTGCCGCCAGCGGTGCAGAGCGTGCTCGCCACGCGACTCGCGCAGCTCACTCCGTTGGCCCACGAAGTAGCGAACGTGGCCGCTGTAATCGGGCGCGCCTTCTCGTTCCCGGTGCTGACAGCCGCGAGCGGCGCAGACGAAGACAGCGTAGTGCAGGGATTGGACGAGCTCTGGCAGCGGCGCATCGTGCGCGAGCAGGGTGTGGGCATCGCCGAGACCTACGACTTCAGCCACGACAAGCTGCGCGAGTACGTCTATGCCTCTGTAAGCCCCGCTTCTCGTCGCCTGCTCCACCGCCGCGTAGCCGAGGCGTTCAAGGAAGTATACGCGGAAGAGCAGGATGCCGCCAGCGGGCAGATCGCCGCCCATTTTGAGCGCGCGGGCCTGCCAGCGGAGGCCATTCCCTACTACTATCGCGCCGGTCAGGTGGCGCGCCGTATCTATGCGAATGCGGAGGCGCTGAAAGCGTTTGAGCGCGCCGCCATGCTGCTTGAAGCTCGCTCGCCGACGCGGCAGGAGGTCGCATGGGAGACCGCTACACAGGTGTACGAAGCGCTAGGCGATGTCTCTATGGAGGTCGGGCGCTACCAGGAGGCGCGACATAACTTCGAGCGCGTTCTGAAGTGTATACCAGCTGAGGCGCATCTCCTGCGGGCGTGCATGCTGCGTAGGGTAGCAAATTCATGGAATCATGCCTCGAACAATCCACATGATGCATTTCATGCCAATGCGCGCCAGGCGTTTCAGGAGGCCGAGCGCATCCTTGAAGACAACACAGATAGGGCGGATGCGACGTGGCGCGCTGAATGGATCGAGCTCCAGTTCTCCCACATCTGGCCCTTGCGCGGCTCCGCAGACGACCTGACCACGGCGATCGAGAAGGCCCGACCCATTGTAGAGCAGTACGGCACCCAGGAGCAGCGCGAGCGCCTCTCATTCGCGCTCATGATGCGCGACCTCATTCAAAGTCGCTATATTGTCTCAGAGGAGAAGATCGCCTCGCTACGTACGCGCCTGGCAGCAATTCAGCAGACTGACGACCTGGGCAGGAAGGGCGTTGGCTATCTGTCGTTCGGCGGCGTTCTCCTATGGTCCGGCCACCTCGATGAAGCGGAGGAACAATTGGAGAAAGGGTGGCGGCTGGGAGAGCAGATGGATAGCGCCTGGTTGCAGGTGCGTTGCCTGACATTTCTGGCGTTCATCTTCAGAAAGCGTGGGCAGGTAGAGCGGCTGCGCGATATCCTCGCCCGCGCCGAAGCCGTAGGGGCGGATCGAGACAATAGTGTGCTCATCGGTCATCGCGCCTGGATTGCCTGGCGCGATGGCGATCTGGCAGGGGCCGAGCGCTATGGCCGCATGGCGGTAGAGGCGAAGCAAGCGGCGGAGCGGGTCAATCCTTTTCTATGGGCAGGTCTCTGGCCGCTCGTCGGCGTCGCGCTCGCCCAGGACCGCCTCTCCGACGCCATAGACTCCGCGCGTGTGCTGCTTGCTCCTACAGAGCAACCACCCCCCGAACAGTTGAAAGGGATGCTTGAGTCAGCCGTGCAAGCCTGGGACGCCGGACAACAACAGGCGGCACGCTCGCTATTGCAGCAAAGCGTGCCGCTTGCCAGGGAGATGGGCTACCTCTAAACTCTTTGCTAGTCAGGGAAGTTCCCCGACGCGCTGCCAACAGTATACGGCGTCGAGACATCATACATCACCATCATATCCATGCCCCAGTTGGAGTGCAGGAAATTGTGGCAGTGCAGCATCCAGATGCCCGGATTGTTCGCGACAAAGGCCACATCGTAGGTCGCGTGCGGCGGCACCAGCACCGTATCTTGATGTACCGGACTGCCCGTGAGCGGCCTGCCATTCTCGGCGAGGACCGTAAAGACGTGCCCGTGCAGATGCATGGGATGATACAGAGCTGTCTGATTGACGAAATGTAGCTTGACGAGCTGTCCCTCCTTGACCATAATCATGCCGGTATTGGGGAAGACCTTGCCGTTCATGGTGTAGGTCATGCCCGTGCGTCCGAGCGAGGTGCCCATCTGGTTGCCAAGCGTAATATTGTACGTCGCGTCGAAATGGCTCTGTGGCGTAACGGAATCGTGCGCTGGTGTGCCGTACGTCGTGAGATCGAACCATTTTGTGATAACAGGCAGCTTCGCGGGCACCGATCCCTGACCGACGACCAGCGCGGGTGCCTGCACATAGCCCTGACCATCGTCAGCCGTGACCAGCGCGACGGAGCCGTGCGCGGGCATCTGGAAGTAGATGTCGTAGCGCTGGGCCGAGCCGATGGGCAGCGGTGTAGCGGTAAGCCACTGCGGAGCGTGCAGATCGTGTCCATCCAGCGCGACCACCTGGAACGGCGCGCCAACGAGCGTGACGAGCTGCGGATTGCCCGAGGGCGTCTCAGCAGTGTTGACGATACGTAAACGCACCCACTGCCCCGGCAGCGCCGCCTGTTTGAGCACAGTATCACCGGCGTTCATAGTATAAATCGCCTGACTGTTCGCGCCATTCCAGGCGTGGAGCGCGACGCTCTCATCAACATCCGCGTGCAGCGTCGTCGTCGTGGGATCGACGATCAGCATGCCGTAGAGGCCATTGGTAGTCTCGTCATAACTGAACTGGTGCGAATGATACCAGTAGGTGCCCGCGTCGGGAACGATGAAGCGATAGATGTACGACTGGCCTGGCTTCACCGCGTCCTGGGTGACGCCCGCCACCCCATCGGCATCATTGACGATGCGCACGCCGTGCCAGTGGATAGTGACGCCGAAGGAGAGATGGTTGACCAGCGTCACGACCAGCTCGTCGCCCTGGCGCACGTGCAGCGTCGGACCAGGGGCCGTTCCATTGAAGGTCCACGCCGGTACCGTGATGCCTGATCGCAGGGCGAGGTGCGCGGACTGCGCGGTGAGCGTGAAATGGTCCACGTGTGCCGCCGTTGTTGGAGCGTGCAATTGCCCTACCGAGATGGGGGCGTGTGCCATACCCATATTTACGGACGTTGGCACGCCCGGTCCCGCCGCCATCTGTGGAGCCTGCAACGGCGCAATCGCCGCCGACGCGGGAGCCGACGCGCCCGGTCCCAGCGCTCCGATGACCAGCGTCCCGATGACCATGCCGATGATAACACTGGAGGCGGGTGCGAACCAGCGCCTCCGACTGCTCAATTGGAAGTTCTGCAGCACCATGCTCAGGTTAGCGACGAATGCTATGCTGATGATACCGAAAAGGATAACGACTCCGGCAAAGTGACCGAACCCACCTTGCGGGTCCGTCTTTGGCGCGTAGAGGCTTGAGATCACATATGGCTGCGTGAAGAACAGGTAGAACAATACAACGCCGAGCAGGGTAGCGC
>JALYTQ010000257.1 GCA_030854195.1 Chloroflexota bacterium | reverse complement strand
CGATCGCTTCTATCGCGTGCCACAGGGTGAGGAGCGCCCCGGTGGCAGCGGCCTCGGCCTGGCCTCGGCCCGCGCAACGATTGAGGCGCACGGTGGCAAGATATGGGCGGATTCGCTGGGAACGGGGCAGGGCTCTACGTTCTATTTTACGCTGCCGCTCACTCCGCATCTCTCTGCATCCGCCCAAACGGCCACGGCACTGTTTCCTGACGCGTCCGCCAATGCTCCTGTACTACAAAAAACGCCCTCGCGGGCGCTGTTGCTGAAACAGGATAAGCGCGTGAAGGTGCTGCTAGCGGAAAACGATGCCCGCCTGACCCGCTACCTGCGCGCCAATCTGGAGGAACAGCAGTATCGCGTGCATACGGTCAATCACGGCGTGCAGTTTTTGCGCCAGCTCGATCTGGAGGAGCCCGATCTGATCCTGCTCGCCACGCATCTGGCGGATATGAGCGGCGTCGAGCTGCTGCAGCGCCTGCGCGAATTCTCGCAGATCCCCGTGATTATGCTCTGCGACGATTGCGACGAGGATGAGCGCGTGCATCTCTTCGATATGGGTAGCGATGATCTGGTGCTCAAGCCGTTTGGTATGAAAGAGCTGCTGGCCCGCGTGCGCGCACTCCTGCGCCGTCAAGGCAATGCTGGCGAACAGGCTCCGACGCAGAGCATCTTTACAACCGGCGAGATTGTGATCGACCACGCGCAGCACCTGGTGACGATCAGCGGGTCGCCTGTACAACTGAGCCGCACAGAGTATAAGCTGTTGAGCGTGCTGGCCCAGAACGTCGGCATGGTTGTCACGCACGAACTGCTGCTCGAAAAGGTCTGGGGGCCGGAGTACAACCGCGACATAGATTTCATCTGGGTCTATATCAGTCGCCTGCGCCGCAAGATCGAGTCCGATTCGCGCCACCCACGCTATATCTTGACCGTGCCAGACGTAGGCTACAAGCTGGCGAAAATATAAACTACTACTTCTCCGAACACCTGAGCGACAGCTAGCTACGGCAGTGGCGTTGGTGTTCGGAATAAGGATTCAGCCCCTCGCCTGCCGTGCCCAGGGTGGCATCATCTCCCCGTGCATGAACTTTGCCAGGAAATGCGCGGTAGGGTGCCCGACGCGCTGTAATTCCTCGATGACGGCGTTATGATCGTAATCGACGTAGCGCAGTTCTATGCTGTGCCCGCTTTCATCGGCGTCTAACAGCGCGTATGTGGCCTCCAGACGCTCCCGTAGCGGATTGCTCACGCTGCCCAGGTTGAAGACGCGCACCTGCTCGACCGTACGATCAAGAGGGACGTGCGTGTGCCCGACGATGACCAGATCGGCCTCGGCAGGCTTGAGCAGGGTGCTCAGCTCTTCATCGCTTAAAAGCGGAATGATGCCCGGCCCATCGTCGAGGCCAGGGGCGGCGTGAACACCCAGCAGACGCGTTCCGTCCGGTAGCGTCAGGCGCTGTTCGAGTGGCAATTGTGTAAACCAGTCCCACCAGCCGCTGGCGCGTACCTGTCCCTGCGTCCATGCCAGATTCTCCGCCATCGCCAGCACGAATGGTAGCAGGTGGGGATTCGCCTGCGCCTGCTCCAATGTGGGGCCAGGCCGCTCGCCTGTAACCGTATAGCGGTCGTGATTGCCACGCACGAAGGAGACGTTGGGCAGTTTTGTGATCCGCTCTAACACGCCCACGGGATCGTAGCCCAGGGACGAGAAATCACCCAAAATCCAATATTTATCAACCTCTCCTTGCTCCGCGATATCGGCCAGTACGGCGTCGAGGGCAAGGGTATTGCCATGAATATCTGATAGCAATGCGATACGCATCGAGTCGCTCCTTGTCTGCACTTTTTATTGCCATTCTCTCCACTTATCAAGTATATCCGAAATGTGCTCACAAGAGAAGGTGGAGCAGAGAATGGGGGCTTGTTCAGGTGGCTGTAAGGTATGTACCCTAGGGCGTAAAGGCTTTGTAATGTGTAGCCGTTATGCTCAACATAAGAATGACCGGAAATTGTCAAGCTCAAGCATGGAGAAGCTTACATGTCGCAAGGGAAGCCGTCAACCGTCCTCCTCGTCGAAGCCGACTCGTCGCTACGCCGACTGGTCGCTCTGGGATTACAACATCGCGGTATGCATGTAATTGAAGCCAGTTCGCCTGCACACGTACTCTCTTTTGACGCCCGGCAGGTGGATCTGCTTGTGCTTGACCTGGATGGCAATGCGGGTCGGGATCGCACGTTCCTCGCATCCGCCCACGTTATACTTTCCCATCCCTCGCTCTCCGCCGTACCCACCATTTTGTTGGCGTGGGAATATCCGCCTCTGCTGGCACAAGATGGAGCGGTCGCCACGAAGCTACAATATCTCACCAAGCCCTTCGATGCGCGCATTCTGCATGAGACAATCGATCAACTGCTGCTCGCCAGGGAGGCCGATGCAGCCGCTTACGAGGCGCGGGCCGAAGAGCTGCTGCTTGCCACCTATTCGCGTCAGACAGCGCCAAGCCTCTGGCCCATCATTACCGCTGCTGGCCTGCTGCTGGCTTTCATCGGCATGATGCTGCAGATCGTCATAACCGTCGTCGGTCTGCTGATCGTCGCCGTGGCGCTGCTGCTCTGGACGCTGGGGAGCAGGTCGCCAGTAGAGAAGGCCGCGCTGGCATAACAAACAACTCTTCATGCCTGGCCCTCTTTTGCGCAATGCTGGCTGCCAGGATGTGCAAAATAGAGCCTATGCCGTCGATATGTCCGTCGACACACCGGATAGCGCTGATTAGTTCCAGGACGGCGCGATCGCTATAGATATGGCATAATTGTTTGCTGCTTAATTCCCCTATGCTTGAGAAACGAATTTCAGCGGTAAAGCGTGTACCTTATGTGTCTGAAATAACGAAATTACGTAACCATTGTTACATATTTCATTGAAAGGAGCTACTTCAATGCAAGGCAATCAGCTAGATGGAATGCGCGTCGCCATCCTCGTCTCTAACGATTTTGAGCAGGCCGAGATGACCGAGCCGCGCAAGGCGCTGGAGCAGGTCGGAGCCACGACGACCATCATCTCGCCCGAAGCGGGACAGGTGACGGGCGTGAACCATGACGAGAAGGCGGATAGCTTCAAGGTCGATATGACATTGGACCAGGCTAATCCCAATGACTTCGATGCCGTTCTGCTTCCCGGTGGAGCTTTGAATGCCGACTTTTTACGCATGAATCCGCAGGCGCAGAACTTTGTGAAGCAGATCGATAGCAGCGGCAGGCCGATCGCGGTCATCTGTCACGCTCCCTGGCTGCTCGTCTCCGCCGGTCTGGTGAAGGGGCGCACGCTTACCAGCTATCAGACGATTCAGGATGACCTGCGCAACGCGGGCGCGAACTGGGTGGACCAGGAGATGGTGCGTGATCGCAACTGGGTGAGCAGCCGCAGCCCGAAAGATCTGGGCGCGTTCAACCCGGCGATCGTCTCACTCTTCAGTGAATACAAGCAGCAGAAGTCGCAGCGACAGGATACTATCTCTGCTTAATTGTTGCATAAAGTGCAGAATTCAGCGCTTTTGACGAGCGCGAACCCGGCTGGATCAAAGTGAAACTCGAACCGGTGGGTAGCGCGTAATTGAAGAGGGTTCTATAATGATGGCGCAATCGTTGTTTCGGCGGTGATTGCGCCAATTTAGAAAGCGCATAGTCAAGTAGAAAAGGGATATTTCATGGCTGGCGAAGCGAAAACGACGACCAATCATAGTACAATCAAAAAATGGGCCGAGGCACGCGGCGGCAAACCGGTAGCTGTCAAACTCACGGAGCGTGATGGCGATGTGGGCCTCCCGCGCATCGACTTTCCGGGCTATAGCGGTGCCGAATCCCTGGAAGAGATCACCTGGGACGCGTTCTTTAAGCAGTTTGATGAGAAGCAGCTTGCCCTGCTCTATCAAGAGGAAACGTCGAGCGGCGAGGAGAGCCGTTTCTTCAAACTTGTGCGCCGCGAGGGTAGCGACGATAAAGCCCCGAAAAGCGAAGAGAAGCCGCCAAAAGATGAGGGCAAAACCAGCGAGAAGCCGCGCAAGGTCGAGAACAAGCCCAATGAGAAAGCTTCCAAAGCTGAGAATAAGAGCAGCGAGAAGCCGCGCAAGGTCGAAAATAAGTCCGATGAGAAAGCTTCTAAAACCGAAGACAAGGGCAGCGAGAAGCCGCGCAAGGCTGAGAGCAAACCTGATGAGAAAGCTCGCAAGGTCGATGAGAAGCCGCGCAAAGCGACGCGTAAATAAACACTATTCTCTATTTCACAACGAGCAGGGCTGCTCGTTGTTTTTATTTCCTCCCCACTTACTGCGATCTCTTTGCCGCGTCAGGAACTGGGGCAAGAAGCCATCGAACTGCTGCTGCGCTGCATCGAACATCCCCGGCGGCGCGCTGGTGACGACGCTCTTGCGGTCAGAGATTGTGATACGCGGCTCAACGGGACCGTATATAGATGCGTGACGATGCAAGACGACCTGGAAATCCCGACAACCAGGCACAAAGATTGTAGTTGAAAGGAGGATAGGTTATACTGTCTGATGATAAGAGATTTCCCTTTTTCGTGACAGAGAAGTTGGCCCATGTAGCGCGTCCCGCCGAGGTTACGCAAAGATAGGGTTAAGAACGTTCTCGCCTATCCTCACGGATACGGCCCCGCTAATTTTCGACCGTTGTATTGATGTACGTAACTTTGACAACGAGTGTCAATTTTATTTCCCGCCCAAAGGAGGCTTCAGGCAATGTGGCTTCTCTCCTCTTTACGCATTGGTGCGCCAAAGTTCGCCATTGCGAGTATTCTGTTACTGGTGCTGGCACCCCTCGCCGCCTGTGGCGGCAGCACAAGCACTTCCAGTTCAGGAAGCAGCAGCACTTCGAGCGGTCCAGTGAACCTGTCTTTCTGGTCCTGGGTACCAGGCATCGATAAGTCGGTCGCCGACTTCAACCAGAGCCATCCCAACATTCACGTTACAGTCTCCAATGTCGGTTCTGGCCCCGTTGAATACGACAAGCTGTATACCGCCATTAAAGCGAACAACGAGCCCGATCTTGGTCAGGTCGAGTACCAGCTGCTACCAACGTTCGAAACGACGGGTTCATTGATCGATATGTCTCAATACGGGGCACGCTCGTTCAAGGATCAGTTTGTGCCGTGGACCTGGAGCCAGGTGACGCTCGGCAATGCCGTTTACGCCATTCCGCAGGATACCGGTCCGTTGGCTATGTTCTATCGGGCCGACATCTTCCAGAAGTATCACCTCTCCGTGCCGACCACCTGGGCGGAGTACGCCGACGACGCGGCGAAGCTGCACGCGGCAGACTCCAATGAATACATCACCGATTTTCCGCCCAAGGAGCCGGGATGGTTCACCGGCTTGATGTGGCAGGCGGGCGGACAACTGTTCAGCATTAATGGGCAGTCCTGGAAGGTCTCTCTTAATAACTCCAGTGCTCAGCAGGTTGCGACCTACTGGCAGGGATTGCTCGACAAGAAGCTGGTCAAGACCGGGACGGACTTCACCAATAGCTGGTATCACGATCTGCAGACCGGCACGGTGGCGACCTGGATCTCAGCGGTCTGGGGTGCTTCCACGATCTCGACGAATGCTCCTCAGGCGTCCGGCAAGTGGCGCGTGGCCCCAACTCCCCAGTGGCAGTCAGGTCAGACCGCCAATGGCAACTGGGGCGGTTCCACTACCGTCACGTTCAAGAACTCGAAGCACCCCAAAGAGGCGACCGAGTTCGCGACCTGGCTCAATACTAATGAGCAGAGTATCGATGAGATGATCAAGGGCGCGTCCATCTTCCCGGCCCATCAGGCATCCCTTGATTCGCCGCTGTTGAATGGCCCTCAGGCGTACTATGGCAACCAGAATATCGGTCAGATCTTCAAGGCTGGCTCTACCCAGGTGAACGTTAATTTCCAGTGGGGACCAACCATCAACCAGGTCTATACCGATATGGGCAACAACTTTGCCAATGTGGTCAATGGTCAGGGGACATTATCGAGTGCTCTGACTGCAACCCAACAAAGTACCGTTACCTTTATGCAAAAGCAGGGTTTTAGCGTCAGTCAGTAGCTCAACGCCCGCGTGGGATGTTGCGCGAAGGATCTCTCAGATCTGACTGGACTGAGAGATCCTGCTCCGGCGAGCACCTCTCACTTACCAGGGGCGCTCGCCGGAGCAGGCGGCACACGACAGAAGTAGTTACCAGTATTCCTTCAGCGCTCTGCCTGCAAGACTCCTGAAGGAGGAGCGCTACTCTTTACATGAGAGAGGAGCATATGTTATGGCTGCTGAAGCGGTCTCTTCCCGTTCGTTGCGTGCGGGAGCGCGCTCGGGCGCGTCGCGCCGTAGGGCGCTGACGCCCTATATGTTTATCTTACCTTTCGGTATCCTCTTTATCCTGTTTTTTATCGTGCCCATTCTTTACGCGATCTACGAAAGCCTCTTCCGCTCGCAGCGCAGCGGCCTGGGACTGGGGGCGGCCACGGTGAGCTTCAATGGACTGAGCAACTACGCCGATGTAATGCGCGATCCCAACTTCTCCACCAGCATCGGGCGCATGCTGCTCTACGGCGTGGTGCAGGTGCCGGTCATGCTGGGCCTGGCGCTGGTGCTGGCCCTGCTGCTGGACTCCACCGTGGTGCGCTTCAAGGGCTTTTTCCGCCTGGCCTTCTTTGTGCCCTACGCCATTCCTGGCATTATCGCCGCCTTGCTGTGGGGCTACCTCTACGATCCGGCCCTGGGTCCGCTGGTCAAAGGCTTCAGTTCGCTGGGGCTGGGCGCGCCCGACTTTCTGGGACCCAACAGCGTGCTGTGGTCGATCGCCAATATCGCGACGTGGGCCTGGACCGGCTACAATCTGCTCATCATTTTTGCCGCCCTGCAAGCCATTCCCACCGAGATCTATGAATCGGCACGTATCGATGGCGGTTCGGGTTTTCATATCGCCTGGAACATCAAGATCCCGCTGGTGGCCCCGGCCCTGGTGCTCACCGGCATCTTCTCGATCATCGGCACCCTACAACTCTTCAACGAGCCTCAGGTGCTCTCGACGATCTCCAACAACATTCCCACGTCCTTTACGCCCAACCTGTATGCCTACTACACCGCCTTTGGCAACAATAACTACTACTATGCCGCCACGATTGCGGTGGTGCTGGCCCTGGTGACGTTCGTGCTCTCCTTCGGCTTTTTACGCGTCACCCAACGACAGTCAGGAGTCTAAGCGCTATGAGTCAACGCACTGCTTCGGTTCCCATGGCCACCACGCGAGAAGCGGTGGCCAGCCGCCAACGGGTGCCGCGCCGCTTCAATGTGGAGAGCGTGGGCAGCATGACCTTCCTGTTCATCTTTACGCTCTACTTTCTGATCCCCTTTTTCTGGTTGATTGTCTCGGCGACCAAGAACGCGGGCG
>JALYTQ010000256.1 GCA_030854195.1 Chloroflexota bacterium | reverse complement strand
CATCGTTGGCACAGGACAGGAATTGGAGAGCGTGCCGTCGCTTTCGTTGCTCACGCTCTCCCTACCCAACGCGCATCTACAGGCGGTGCGCTTCACACAGGAGATGGTCGAGGAATACGAGCGGGCGGAGGAGTGGCGCGCAGCGACCGAGGTATTGCCGGAGGATGTGAATGCCTGGCTGATCTTCGCCGATCCGTTTCAGATGGATTGCGAAGGCTTGATCGATGGCCTGATGAAGGCGTATCCTGGTCTGCCCATGCTTGGCGGACTGGCGTCGTACGACCAGACGGTGAAGCGAACCTA
This sequence comes from Chloroflexota bacterium, assembly GCA_030854195.1. Taxonomy (GTDB): domain Bacteria; phylum Chloroflexota; class Ktedonobacteria; order Ktedonobacterales; family Ktedonobacteraceae; genus JACDAE01. Next base: position 7,141 of record JALYTQ010000256.1, on the reverse strand, counting down.
TGTGTTTGTCAACGATGATGTCTTCGACGAGGGCGGCGTCGGACTGGCGATCGGCGGCGCGTATAGCGTCCTGCCCCTGGTCTCGCAGGGCTGCGAGCCAATCGGAGAGCCGTGGACGATTACGCACGTGCGCGACGATGGGCTGATCGAGAAGATCTCCAATCGTCCCGCCTACGAACTGCTGGTCGATACGTTCCAGGAATTGCCGACAGAGATGCAGCGGCGGGCGCAGAGCAATCTGCTCGTCGGTCTGGCCACTGACGAGTACCTGGATACCTTCGGGCGCGGCAACTTCCTGATCCGCAATCTGGCGGGCATCGACCGGCGCACTGGCGCATTAGCGATCAGCGCATATCCACGCGTGGGACAGACCATCCAGTTTCAGCTGCGCGACGCCAGGACCGCCGATCTCGATCTACGCGAGCTCCTGCAACAGACGAGCGCGGAGCTAGGAGACAATCAGCCAATCGCGGGCATCCTCTGCACCTGCAATGGACGCGGCGAAGGCATGTTTGCCACCCGCGACCACGACGCCGGGCTGATCGAGAAGGAGCTGGGACCAATCCCGCTGGCGGGTCTCTTTTGCAATGGCGAGATCGGTCCGATCGGCAAAAAGACGTTCCTGCATGGGTTTACGGCGAGTCTGGGGCTGCTGGTGAAACGATAAAATGTATTTTTTATATCCAGTTACAGACAAAATCTGTCCATCGTTTAGAGATAACCACATCAGATTCGCCTAAAGGATGATGTTGCTCATGTGGATACGCGCTGACATGCAGTTGGCGCTCGCCGGGGCGACCAGCCGCGTCCCAGGCCATAACCGCATCTACCAGGCGCTCGGCGAGATCGGCGGCGGGACCGAAGCTGCGCACGGCAAGGCTGAAGGCATCAGGTGGCGCTCTCTGCTCAAGAGCAGAAGAGACACGCGTAAGCACACTTATAGCATCGTCGCTAAAGAGGCCACCCGTGCTAATCGAGTAGATCTTCCCTGAGTAGCTAAACAGTTCGGGGATCACACGCTGCTGCGCCAGGGGGCCAGACGCGGAGAGGGTGCCAAAAAGCGGATCGCGCAGGGCAAGCCAGAAGCTGAGGCCGGAGAAGAGCACACGCGGGGAGACCTGGATGGGCAGAGGTAGATCCTGCGCCGGGCTTTGCAACAATTCGTAGATAGTCCGTGCAGCGAGCGCGCGTGTTGTGCCGAGGTGCAAGGTGAGCGCGCCAGGTTCGGGATGGAGTTGGAGCACGCTATCCGTCTCGGCAAAAGCGCCGCGCAAGCTCATAAAGCCACAGGCGTTCACCGAGAGGCTCTCCATATGATCCTCGACCGGGGCAAAGGCGATAGATGCCTGTGGACCGCGCAGGAGCAATGGGAGCAGCAGGCGTCCATCCGGCTTCAATTGAGCGCGCCAGGAGGGGGTGATATCGGCGGCATTGACCGTCAGGATGATGCGGTCGAAAGGAGCGGCCTCGGGATAACCCAGACCGCCATCGGTACACACAACATGCACGCGTTCATAGCCCGCCTCCGCGAGATGGGCACGCGCACCCTCCACAATATCTTCATCAATATCGATTGTTACAACTCTGCCTGCATCGCCGACGATATGCGCCATCAAGGCCGCGTTATAGCCCGTACCGGCTCCGATCTCCAGCACGCGCTGGCCCGGCTGCAACTGCAACTGCTCCAGCATAATCGCCATAATCGCGGGCTGCGAGGAGGAACTGACGAACTGACCATGAAGCGACTTCGTGATAATCGCCTGGTCGCGATAGACCTCCTCAAGCGCCACATCCGGCAGGAACAGATGCCGTGGCACAGCGCGAAAGGCCGCTTCAACGCTCGCAGAGGAAATATATCCATTCGACTTCAACTGATCGACGAGCGCCTGATGCAAAGCGTTGGGTTCCCTATTTTCTGACGGCATAGACTCTTCCTCTCAAGCAGTTACAACGTTTCCTTGCTAACGGATTGGTCAGGCACGGACGCAACAGATGGGGCGAGACTGAGCTGAGCGGTTAGCCACGCAACGCGGTCGCGGCGTGCCTCTTCGTTAAAGTCGTGCGCGCAAGCGTACCACAGCGTCTGCTTCGGCTCGCTGGCAAGCTTCTCAAAGAGCAGCGCCTCCTCCTCGCTGATAAACTCATCATTGCGCGCAAACTGGAAGAGGAGCGAGGCCGGAGCTGCCTCAGCGATGTAGTGAGCGGTGTCGAACGGTTCCAGCAGCATCATGAACTCCTCCCATTCCTGCGTCGGAATAGAGTCGCGGTAGAGCGCAATCGCGGGATTGGTGCTCACGCGATAGTTATGCGTCAGGCTCACCGCGCCGCCCATCAATACATAAGCACGCACGCGTTTATCGATCGCGGCCAGAATGCCACCCTTCGTCGCGCCCAGGCTGTGCCCGACGTAGCCGATACGCTCCGGGTCCACGTCGGGTCGCGCCAGCAGCAGATCGAGGCCGCGCCGCATATCGACGATCAGCTGGATATCCACCACCAGCGCCGCCTCCGGCGTCTGATCTTGCGGACGCCAGTGGTGGGGACGAGCGTGCGGCGCATCTATCGAGAGAGACACAACGCCCAGCTCAGCCAACGCCGCCGCCTCGTCCACAAACTCCTCGCGATTGCCCTGCCCCCAATGTACGAAGAGCAGGCCAGCAAAGGGACCGGAGCCGGGAGGGACAACCAGGTAAGCAGTCACCTTGCCAAACTTCGGGCTGGCATACGCGATATCCTGCACCGTCACCGCGCCGCGCTTCTGTTCCGCGACCACGTCGATATCGAGCGGCGCGCTTTGATCGTAATCGAACAGCGAAAAGTCGGGCATAGCAATCCTCTCTTTTCCAGTAGGGATGGGGCTTGCCTCCATCCGGTTCCCCTAAAACCCCGTTCCTGAGCCTGATCGTGCTCCCTGGGCCGGATGGAGGCAAGCCCCATCCCTACTGAACTACACGGATGGAGGCTCTCTGCGATGCCAATCCGTCAACTGCTGATACGCGTGGGCGATGCGCAGAACCGTCGCCTCCTCGAAAGGTTTGCCCGCGATCTGCAGACCTATGGGCAGGCCGCTTGCCGAGAAGCCGCAGGGACACGAAACGGCGGGCAGGCCCGAAAGGTTAAACGGCATCGTCAGCCGCAGCAGGGCCGTCGTCGCGTTCTCAACCACGCCATCGACCTCGATATCCTGCGCCACCTGTTCCAGCGCCGGGGCAGGAATGGGCAGCGTCGGGAGCACAAAGGCATCCACGCGCTGCATCAGCGTACGCAAGGTACTGGTGATGGTGCGCCGCTCGTGCTGCGCGTTCAGATAGGCAACCGCGCTGATCGCCTGTCCTTCCTGCAGGCGCGTACGCACAGCCTCGGTATAGGCATCGCTACGCGCCGGGAACCAGCCCTTCTCAATATGGGCAAGCGTCGCCTCCGGCTTCTGGATCGCGCGATAGAGCTCCATCGTCGGGCGCGGCAGCTCCACATCGACCATCTCGGCCCCCTCCTCTTCCAGAACGTGCAGCGCGGCCCGCCACGCGGCCCGCACCTCTGGATCGAGCGGTGCCACAAACGCCTCCTGGGGCACGCCCAGGCGCAACCCTTGCAGCGACAACGGACCGCGCCCCTCGGTTCCCCCGATCAACGTAGCCGTATAGCGACTCGGCGCGATCGGCGGACCGGAGATGCTATTGGGATCGCGTGGATCGTACTTCGCGATGGCATCGAACAGAATCGCGCAATCCTCCGCGCTACGTCCAAAGGGTCCAACATGGTCCAGCGACCAGCTCAAAGGAATAACGCCGTAGCAGCTCACGCGTCCATAGGTCGGCTTCAGGCCCGTCACGCCGCAGCAGGCCGCCGGAATACGAATCGAGCCACCCGTATCGGTCCCGATCGCGCCCGGACACAGGCCCGCCGCCACCGCAGCCGCCGAGCCGCCACTGGAGCCGCCGGTCGTATGCTGAGTGTGCCAGGGATTGCGCGTCGGCGGCGCGTAGGGTCCATACGCGAACTCGTAGGTATTCGTCTTGCCAATAATAATCGCCCCGGCCTTACGCAACTGCTCCACCACCATCGCATCCTCCGCCGCCACATAATCGGCCAGTACGCGCGAACTGGCGGTCAGGCGCACATCCTTCACCGCGATCAGATCTTTCACCGCGATAGGTACGCCGTGGAGCTGGCTGCGATAGAGGCCCGTGCGCTGCTCGCGCTCAAGACGCTCCGCGTCCTCGAACGCCTGCTCGCGCATAACAGAGACGAACGCCTGCAGCTCGCCGTCCTGCTCATCGATCTGCGCCAACGTCTCCGCCACCAGTTCAGCAGGCGTAATCAGGCCCGAATGGAGCTCCTCGGCAAGCTCGCGAATAGAAGTATAAGGCATAAGCATGCTACCCTTTTCTGCACATATTACAAGTTCTCCCCGCTGCAAGCGCGCAGATGAGACAGGCGCGCAGTCAGCGAGCCCCTCTTATTGTATCAGGTTATGGAGTGTGAGTCATGTAAGATGTCAATAGCAAAGGAGATAACGCACAATGGAAGTATCGTATAGATCACAGCAGGCTCTAACCTATAAGCCTGAGCGCTTTTAGGGCTTCTGTAAAATCGTCAACGAACTGTTTGTATGATGGAACCTCGTTTAGTCGCTCCAAACTAATGCGACGGCCTAGAGGTTCGTAAAGGTCTTCTCGTCTTACTTGATAGCGCCTTCTGGAACGGCTCCCTCTGGCTTTTTGTATTATTTGATCTAGCTTCTCTTTAGGTTTGGGTTCAGACTCAACCAGCTTTACTTTACTCATCAAGCCAAGTTCTTGCGCCTTTATGTCTGTTAGAAGCACATTCTGCAACACTTCGTGATCCGCTGCTAGCATCCATGACTCAATCATACGTACAGGAATAACAGGTATCATAGATTTACATATAAGTTCGCCGGACTGCTGTACTAACTGGTACCCTGGATGATATCGGTTTTTTAACGCCTCCTTGTTGTTAGGGGCATCAGCATCGCAATGAACAATTAGAATGGGATAGGTAGCCGACTCCTCATCATATTGATTATCGTGTTCGAGAGCCAGTTGACGTGCAGCATTGAGAATACGTTGACTACCATCTTTAATACTTATGTCCTTCTTTGCATCTATCCCTAGCACATCTATAGCCTGTTGCCCAGATTTAGCAAGCATATGTACAGCCGTTCGTGGAATAACATTTCCAAGAAAAGCCTTATCAGTAGGACCTTCTGCATACAGTGCCAACACCAACCGCAACTTCATCCGAGTAACCCCTATTCTTCAGCACTAAGCTTAACGCGAGACTCATCAAGACTTTTCAACGTTTCATCAAGATGATTTTTTGTCAGCAATTCTTTGACCTGATCTATGGTATAACCAGCCTCCCATTTATCAAGCCTTCTCTTAGAGACAGGAGCAGGAGATGATTCATCAGATACAAGCACGGAAGCAGCATGAGTAAAACGCATGGGGGAGATGCCAGCGGCAGTTGGCTCTACACGCGTCATTGTGTAAGTCAACAAGAGAGCATCTCTGGCATCAGGCTGGCTGATGAAGGTTGGAGAATGAGTAGTCACTAATACTTGTCTTAAAGGCTCCTCCGCCTGTTCAGAATCGTTAAAATCTGTTGCCAACTCTCGCAATAAATGAGCAATCGCAGTCAGGTAAGATGGATGGACTCCATTTTCTGGCTCTTCAAAACAAAGCACACCGCTAAATTGAGGATCATTTTTCAGAGTAACTAGAGTCAGCAACTGCAAAGTTCCATCTGACAATACTCTGGATGAGAAAGAGCGCCCATCCTGGTAAGTTGCCCAGATTGTATATTCATTATTAACTTTATCTTCTTTTAGCTCAATGGTAGTAAGGTCAGGAACAAGGTTAGCTAAATCACGAGATATTCCGCCCAGAGTAAATCTATCCTCCACTTGCATACGTGCCAGCACAGTGGGTAAATTTCCCCCATGAGCTGAAAGTGTTTGTGGAGCATTTACTGAGCTTGATTGGCGTAATACATCAGGATTAAGATGTAAAAACTTTAACGAGCGCAGTATCTCGCGAGCGGCGAACGCGTGAGGAAATGTAAGATCAATAACGCTACTTAGTGCTGTACGCCGCATCTTAGGAAGTACAAAGCTTTCTGTCTTACCATCTCTAATCGGGTCAGCACATAACTCAATTTTAGGGCGAAATAAATTTACACCATGTGAAGACTCAGAGGTTATACGGGCAGCAGGATTCTCGGAGATAGTAGTGATGAAAGGAACGGTTACGCTATTATCGTTCGGGGAACCTTTGCTAACTTTTGCAATTGATTTTAAGGCTTCATGTTTAAGATGAGGTATGTAAGGTTGATAGGAATCTGGAAAACGCTCTAATTCTAACTCATACCTTAAATGAGTATATTGTAATTCAGCTTCTCTTCCCCAATCATCCTGTACCTTTCGATTAACTAACATTTCTACTGCTATAAATATACGCTTGCTAGTTTGCCCATCAGGAAATTTTGTAAACAATTCATTCGCATCACCACGCATATCCAAAAAAGCTGAGCTTAAATCTGTTTCCATTAATCGCGACAACAATTGGAGCGCATCAAACAAATTGCTCTTGCCGGAGCCGTTGGGGCCGACGATGACTTGAAAAGGGGCCAGTTCTACTTTGAAGTTTTTGAAGCTTTTGAAGCCGTCTATCTCTATCTGTGTGATCATCTCGCCGCCCCTTTTTACTGGTATTTCATACTACTATTATACTCTGTCGCCTATAAAGAATCTATGCGCTTGCGTAGAATGGTAGAAATTTACGGTCGATGGGAGTATAGCATACTTCTCTGTATTCGTCGGCGCTACTGGCTACACGCTGCGTCCATGCCGCTCCTCATTGGTTGGCTTGAAGGGTTTGCGCGCGAAGACACTCTCTATTGGGAGGCCGAAGTACTCGCCAATGCGCAAGGCGAGGGCCAGGTCGGGGTTATACGCGCCAAGTTCCAGGTAGCCAAGATCCTGGTAGCTGATGTCCAGAGCCTGCGCGAGCTCCTGGCGCGACAGGCCGCGCTCGGCGCGCAGTTCGGCTATTCGATTGTAGATGACCGGCTCGGATGGTTTGCGCATGGGCATTTCCATTCTCTAATCACTGTATTGTGG
>JALYTQ010000255.1 GCA_030854195.1 Chloroflexota bacterium | reverse complement strand
CACCTGGGCCAGACGTAGAGGTTGCGCGCCCGCGTCGAGACGCCACACATCCAGCAGCGTATTGAGGACATCGTGGAGGCGATCGGACTGTGTATCAATCATCTGCAACATCTCGCGCTGCATCGCCGCGTCCCAACGCGCCGAGCTGCCCAGCAATGTTGTAGCACAGCCTTTAATAATCGCCAGCGGCGTCTTGAGCTCGTGCGCGGCCAGCGCCAACGTCTCGCCACGCGACTCCACCAGCGAGCGCTCCAGGGTAATATCATCGAAGAGGATGCCGCGTCCGAGCAGAGCGCCCTTATTGTCGCGCACCGGGAAACTGCGCACGCGCAGCCAGCGCACGGCAGCATCGGCCAGTGAAAGGTCCGTCGAGAAGTCCTCATCGGGATGCTGCCACACGTGATCCAGCTCGGGGCGAGCAATCTGTGGTTCAGCGGCAAGGGAGAGCAGGTGTTTGCGCACATCGAAATCCTGGGCGGCGACGAGATCGGACTTATTGACGCGCAGCAGGCGCAGCGCGCTAGAGTTCGTATAGAGCACGCGCTGCTGATTGAGCAGCATAAAGCCGCTGCTCATGCTGGCGCACACCTCAGCGAGCACATGATATTCGCGTGTAAAAGCGGCTGGCACCATCTCTGTATCATTAGCCGACGCCTGTCCCATTGACGATGTATCGTCTGGAACAAAGCGCCTGTTGGGAATTTTGTTGGTGTCACCCGCACCACTCGTGGAGTCCATCCGAAACCTACCCTTTCTCCCGCCTGTTTGCTTTGTTTGTTGGCTACTTCTATTCTAGCAAAAAAAGTCAATTATGGGGAGGGTCTAGGTGATTCAGTAGGGATACGCTATTTCATAGCCGCGACCATAACGATCAGGGCAAGATGGACCACCATCGCAACGATAAAACCGACCGCGATAAAGACGATCCACTTGCGATCACTGATATAGGCGCGCATGCGGGTGGGATACGCGTGGGGCCAGTATTCCGAGGCAACCATGCCCATAGCGATGCGCAGGCGCAGAGGAGAGAGCACGGGAGAACGCTGCATCTCTTCCATAAGCACCTCGTGACAGCGTTTGCAGAGTATCCACGAAAGGCGCGGCTCCGGCACACCTTCCGGCTCGATAAGATAGATAGGATCGAGCCAGACATGGCGGATGCAGATCGAGCAGCGTGCCGTCGAGAAGCGCGTCTTGCGGGGCGTCCTCTCCTGGCGCGTGGCAGCATCAGAGCCGCTTCCGCGTAGTGCCTCCTTCATCTCAGCTGTCCTTTCTATTGCCCGGTGCATCGGTGTAGGCGTTGTAACACGCGGCCATAAAGACAATTGTAACATATTCGCCTGGATATCAAAATACCGTAATTAAGAGGTTTGAAAAGATGAAGATGGGTAGGAAGAACGAATACAAAGAGAACATGCCTCTATAAAGGGTTGTCCAACCTGAGAGCCAGGTTGGACAAAGAATCTCTTTTAGCCGCGCAGTAGTGGCAGCAGGTACACGACGCTAAACACGCAGACCCACGCGATGTCGACAAAGTGCCAGTACATCTCGCCGGCCTCGACCGCGAAGTGCTTCTTCGCCGTGAAGTCGCCGCGTAGGGCGCGAATCAAGCAGATGGTCAGGAAGATCAACCCCACCGTTACGTGCATGCCGTGAAAGCCTGTCAGCGTAAAGAACGCGGAGCCAAACACTCCATTTCTGATATTGAAACCCTGTCCGAAGAGGGTAAAATACTCAACAATCTGCCCACCCAGGAAGAAAGCGCCCAGGAAAATCGTAGCGCATAACCCGATGATCAGATTACGCCTGTTCCCCTTCGCGATGGCCGCACCAGCGAGGCGTATCGGAATACTGCTGGCGAGCAGAATGAACGTATTCACCAGAGGATAGCGCCAGTCGGGGTGATTGCCATCGGGCAGACGCCAGTCACCCGAGCGGATCTCCAGATAGAGATATGCCGCGATCAAGTTTGCAAAGATCAAAGCTTCGGAAGTAATGAAGAAGATCATGCCCCACCAGTTAATGCCGCGGCCTACTTCTACATGCTCCTCAATGATCCTGACCTGCTCACCGTGAGCAGTGCTCATAAGCCTAACTCCCTATCACTACAGGCGCGTGTACACCATACTCGCTGTACACGCGCCAGACCTTATCGACGTTCCAGGTTCCAGCCAATAATGGACGCAATGATCAGTATCACACCGATGCCCAGGACAATGGGATTGATAACAAAGCCACCGAGCATAATAGCCACCGAAACCGCAAGCGCGAACGGCCAGAGACTGGGGCGGGGCATGAGCTCCTCCTCCGTCACCAGCCGCGTTCTCTTCACGCGTTTCTTCCTGCGACGACCGGTGGGAGCCTCGACCTCCACGGACTCAGGAGCTTCCAGAGCTTCAGGGACTTCCTGATCGTCCGCGCTGGCGGCCTGCTCTCTCCGCTCGTCGACGCTCTGCTCTTGCATGCGCGGCTGCATTGCCTCGTCCATTACTCTCTTCTCTTGTGAATTTCCTGGGTCTATCATCGTTATTTCCTAACCAGTTTAGTGAATGACCGTCTTCCAGTCAGCGATCTCTGGATTCTTCTTATCGTAGAATGGGCGTCGGCTGCGTACCACCGGGATGTTCAAGAAGTTGTACTTCTTCGGTGGAGACGAGGTATCCCATTCCAAAGTAAAGGCATCCCACGGATCTGTACCGGCCTTCTGTCCATTTTTCAGACTGGCAAAGAGGTTGTACAGGAAGACCATCACGGAGACACCAATCATGAAGGCACCGATCGTCGAAAGCATGTTCAGTTCATTCCAGCCGCTCGTTGCCGGATAGGTATAGACGCGGCGTGGCATGCCAAGCAGCCCCAGTATATGCATAGGGAAGAAGGCAAGGTTCATGCCGACCAGCATCAGCCAGAACTGGATCTGCGCCATGCGTTCACCCAGGAACTTCCCAGTCATCTTGGGGAACCAGTAGTAGACGCCAGCGAAGATAGCAAAGACGCTTCCTCCAAAGAGCACATAGTGGATATGCGAGACCACGAAGTAGCTATCCGTCACCTGGTAGTCGAAAGGTACAATCGCTAGAGCAGCGCCGTTCAGGCCACCGATCAGGAACATCGCGATAAAGCCGAGCGCGAAGATCATGGGTGCCTTGAAGCTAATCTTGCCGCCGAAGATAGTCGCCAACCAGTTGAAGATCTTCACCGCCGTCGGGATCGCGATCAGCGTCGTGCTTGTAGCGAAGAATGCCTGCGCGATAGATGGCAGGCCGACCGCGAACATATGGTGCGCCCAGACCGTGAAGCTCAGGAAGCCGATCGCCACGCCCGACCAGGCGATAAAGGTATAGCCAAAGATCGGCTTGCGCGAGAAGACCGGCAAGACCTCCGAAATGATCCCAAAGGCCGGCAGGATCAGGATATAGACCTCCGGGTGGCCAAAAGACCAGAAAAGGTGCTGCCAGAGCAGCGGATCGCCACCGAAAGCGTACTCGTAGAAGTGGGTACCAATGCGGCGGTCCAGCAGCAGCAAGATGCTCGCGGCAGTCAGGCTGGGCAGAGCAAAGAGCAGCAGAAACGACGTAACGAGCGTCATCCACGCGAACAGCGGCATGCGGTTGATGCTCATACCCGGTGCGCGCAACTTCAGGATCGTCACCACGAAGTTCAGGCCGCTGGCGATAGAGGCGACGCCGAGCAGCATAATGCCCAGCAGCCAGAAATCATCGTTCATGCCAGCCGTACACTGAACCGCGTGAACGCCACAGGCAACCTCGTTCAAGGGAGCATAGTTGAACCAGCCGCCATTGGGGGCTGATCCAAACAGGAAGCTCGATTGCAGGAACAGGCCGCCGAAGAGCGTTGTCCAGAAACCAAACGCGTTCATGCGTGGAAAGGCCATATCGCGCGCGCCGATCATCAGCGGCACCACATAGTTACCGAAGCCGGTCAGCGTTGGCATAACGAACAGGAAAATCATCGTAACGCCGTGCATCGTAAAAATCTGATTGTAGATGTCCGGGCTCAATATTTGCCCATCCGGTCTTGCCAGTTCCGCGCGGATCAGCATAGCTTCCAGGCCGCCTACCATGAAGAAGAGGAAGCCTGTAATGATATACATCATCCCGATCATCTTGTGGTCAGTCGTCGTAAGCCACTGGCCAACGTAAGTCTCGCCAAGAGTCCTACGACGAACCACTGTCGTTGTTGCGCTATCACTGATAGTGCGTGTTGCCATGAAAAATTCCTCCAACGTCTAGCCCCACAGGCGCAGGGTCAATGGCTTACTTGAGACTCTCCAGATACGCCACCAATTTATTGATCGAGTCCTTGCTAAGACTCCCAATATTCATATCATTGCCCGGCTTAATACCCTGCGGATTATTTATCCATTTAGCGACGTTACACTTCTCCAGCAGATTGGGATCACCGGGCTGGCAATCCTGCAGATTGTTCTCCAGCACACCTCCCGCGATCAGGCCCCCCTGACCATTCGCGCTGGTGCGACTCGCGAAATGCGTCAGATTTGGACCGACGAAACACGGCGCGCCAACAGGGCTGGCAGGATTATTACATTCCACCTTTGGATCAATGAAGCCATTCGCATTAACGCCAATGATGCCGTGGCAGGTGGAGCACTGATTTTTGAAGATCTGTTGACCGGCAGCCGCCAGGCTACCAGGGGCAGGCTGTGCAGCGGCCTGTTGCTGAGCAATCACCCAGGTATTAAAGGACGCAGAATCCTGGACCACCACATTGAAGCGCATATTCGCGTGCTGCAGGCCACAAAATTCCGCGCAGATGCCCTCATAGACGCCGGGCTTATCAGCGATGAACCATTTCTGATTGTCGTGTCCAGGGACCACATCGGTCTTGCCGGTAAGGGCAGGGACCCAGAAGCTATGAATTACGTTATTCGAAAACAGCTCAACCTGAATTACCGAACCAACCGGCACGTGCAACGAATCGGCGGTCGTGATATTGTACTTGGGATAGTAGAATTCCCACCACCACTGGTGCCCAACGGCCCGCACCACCTCGGTCGGACCACTCGGCTGATTTTCGGGTGCAACTTCGATCAAGCTACGAATGGTAATGATCAGCACCACAAATAGAATGACTGCTGGTATTACTGTCCAGACTAACTCAACCCTGACATTACCATGCGACTGACGCGGCGTAGGTGAATTGGGGCGCTCACGATATCTCCAGGAGGAGTAAATAAGCATACTTTCCACACCCACAAAGACGACAGTTGCGATGATCAGAATCACCCAGAAGAGTAAGCTTTCGCTTGCAGCAACCGGGCCCGCAGTATTCAGGGTAGAGGGGGAGTCCTCACCACATGCGGCTAAAAGTATCGAGGACAACAGCATGCCAGTGACAAGAAGCAACCAGCGCTTTTTTGTCCCGCGAAATAGAGGCATCCTCACGTCTAAATCTCCTAAAACATTGTTTGACGATGGACGATGATGTCATTGAACAGGCGACATTTTTTCCACATTACTGATGTAGTGTAGCGATAGACCCTGAAAGAAGACTTGCAGTTCCTAAGATCAACCTTACAAGAGCCTGAATAGTATGTGACCGCCTTGTGTCACATAGCTGGCACGTTACCCAATCTCCACGTTCCCCTCCGCCACTTCCGCATCCTCTTCCACATCTTCCTCCTCCATATCTTCCTCATCCATCTGCGCCTCCATGAGACGTTCTTTCGCATCCTGCTGCTGCATCCAACGAATGAAGAGAATGCTTACCACGACGATATACGCGATATTGAGTGGCACCCACATAATCAGGCCGCCAAGCTGCTGATCGGCGGCGGGCGAGATGCCCCACGCGCGCACGCTCTGCTGAATATAAGGCGCGTAGAGCGGCGGCAAGAACGTCAGGCCAGCTCCCAGCGCGACCGAGGGCATACCGCCCAGGAATATATAGAGTATCTGCCCACCGAGCGAGAGGTGGGGCAGCCCTTCCTCAACGGGACTGAAGACCGGCCACCAGTAGATCGTCGCCGTGATCAGGAAGAGCAGGTGTTCAAGAATATGCAGGTTCTCGTCTGAGAGCGTCGCATTGTAGAGCGAAGGCGCGTGCCAGAGCCAGAAATTGACGTTGAAGAGCAAGAAAGCCACGGCAGGATATGTCAATACTTTCCCGATCCGCAGTATGGCCCGCCTGCGCAGTAGCGGCTCGATCAACCACCCTGGCGTGCCAAGCAGCAACATGGGAGGGCCTATCATGGTAAGCACGAGGTGCTGTAGCATATGCGCGCTGAACAAGTACTCGTCGCCCAGCTCATCCAATGGCGAGGCCAGCGCCAGGAAGATCAGCAGCATCCCACTTACAAAGACAACAACCTGGCGACGACTCACAGAATCGGCAAGATGATATTTTCTACGCAGTGGACCGACAGCGTAGAGATAGAGGCCGATAATGAGGGCTATCCCGATGTAAATAGATGGAGTGAGATTCCACTCGGTCAGCCAGAAATGTAGTCCTAGGTTTGCGTCCAAAGATAGCGAGACCTTTCCAGTACTTCCTCTCTTCGTAACATACTATAGCATAGTTATGCAACGTGTGAAGTGCCGCGCCTGTGATCGTCCCATGAGAATCTTGCGCGCTTCATTCAGGCAGTTGTAAGGCGCTGGTTCTTCCTTGCAAGGATGGTATCAGGAAAGACAACGACAATAGAGGGCAGCGAAAAGAAAACGACCTTTTCAAGCAGTTTTAGTAGAAGAATCAGCCAGACAAGAGGTAGAGATGGGTGAAGTTTTCACGCAAGTTATGGAGAGTACACCGCCCCAAAAAGAGGCAGGTCGCATAAGGCAAACGATCTCCAGCTATGTCAATTTGATGAAGCCGCATGTCACGGTACTTCTGTTGGGAACGACCGTCGCGGCAATGGCAATCGCCGCTAGAGGTTTTCCAGCACTCGGTCTCGTATTAGCAACGCTGCTGGGAGGCGCGATGGCAGCCGGGAGTGCGAACTGTATCAATTGCTATATTGATCGCGATATAGACCAGATCATGGGGCGCACGCAGCGCCGCTCGCTGCCTTCCGGCAGGGTAGAACCACGCAACGCGTTGATCTTTGGCATCGCGCTGGGCATCGGCTCCTTCGTCGTGCTTACCGTCTTCGTCAACCTGCTTAGCGCGATCCTGGCTGTATCAGCTATATTCTTTTATATCTTCGTCTACACGATAGGGCTGAAGCGGACCTCCGTGCAAAATATCGTCATCGGGGGTGCAGCCGGGGCAGTACCAGTACTGGTTGGCTGGACGGCGGTCACGAACAACCTCTCGCTTACGGCGATCTGGCTCTTCGCGATTATTTTCTACTGGACGCCGCCGCACTTCTGGGCGCTCTCGCTGCTTATTCAGAAAGACTATGAGAAAGCACACGTACCCATGATGCCCGTCGTTCTGGGCGAGCGCGAGACGCGTTGGCAGATC
>JALYTQ010000254.1 GCA_030854195.1 Chloroflexota bacterium | reverse complement strand
GCATTGCACACCTCGGCTTCATCCTCTACGAACGCTTGCAGGACGAGAATAATGCAGGAGGAGAAGGAACCTTCTGCAGCGATTGCTTAACGTTGCCACAGATGCAGGCGGAGGTTGAGCGGTTTCTAAAAAGCCGCCAGCTCTTTTCCGCTGAAGAACGGCAGGTCGAGGCCGAGCGCTTCCTCGATCTTATGCGTACCGAGACCGGGCTGATCGTGAAGCGCGGGAAGGACGACAGCGGAGAAGACCTCTACGGCTTTATCCACGAAGCCTTCCAGGAATACTTCGCGGCGCTCGATGTCTACTTCCGCCAAGCCGATCCTCCTCATCCCGACAGGCCCGACGAGGATGCGAACGCCATTCTCAATACATTTTTAACGCAACACCTGCACGATCCCCACTGGCAGGAGGTGATTCTGCTGCTCTTCGGCAAGCTCGGTCCCGGCAGGGCTACGACGCAGCTACAACTCATCCTTGATCCCGCTGACAACAAGGTTTGCTGCCGCAGCACCTATACCGATATTCTTCAGCAGGACCTCTTCTTTGCCTGCTCCTGCCTCAAAGAGGAGATCACGGTTCAGAACAGGCTGGTCAGCGAGATTGTTACGCGCCTGAGCGAAGTCATAGCCACCTCGCCCTTCCCTTCGCAGCGCAACGATGCTCTACGCGCGCTCGCCTCGCTGCTCAGCACGCAACAGTACAGCCAGCCGAGTCGCGGGGCGCTACTGGACCTGCTTACCCGAAGTACCCTTGCTGAGAGCACCAGAATACAGATCGCACAGACGCTCTACAGCAACAATCCAGGCGGCACAAATCTGCAAAGGCAGGCCCAGCAAGCGCTGATGGATCTAGTGCAGAGCGCAGAGAGCACGCCCGCGAGTACCATTCAAGCGGCCCAGGCCCTCTACGAATGCTACCCTCCTGGCTCAGCGGAGCAGCTCAATGCTGTACAGATGATGCTTGAAGTAGCAAAGAAACAGCGCATCTCGTTCGAACAACTGATACAGGTCATACGCGCATTTCTACGGCGTCCCTCTACCACACCGGAGGCCGCGCAACTCGTAAGTAAAAGCCTGCTCGATTGGCTTCAATCATCAGAGACGACCTTTGAGCAGGCGCGGCTGGTTGTTGACGCACTCTCCTATTCAGCGACGACAGGTGCTCTTAGCGCGTGGGAGAGCGCCGCGGATAAGCTCCTGACACTCATGTGTGCCGCGAACATAACTTTTGCACAACTCCTCGAAGGGACCTACACGCTGTACCAGACGCCGGTGCAGTCACTCCGACGTTTACAGGCAGCCCGACTTTTACTGGATGCCGCCAGCCTACCAGGAGCTAGCGTCGAAGAGATCACCGAAGCGGGCGAAGCGCTCTCCTGGAACGATCACGACGAGGCCGACGAGCGACAACGCGTTATCGCGCTCCTCACGAACACGCTGCAACGGCCCGATCTCGACTTCGAGCAGATCGTGGGGCTCACGGAGACCCTGTACGGCAGCGGACCCGATGGTTCCAGCGAGCAGCTGCAGGCGACGCAGAAATTCTTGCAGCTGGTCCAGCAGGCCGATCTTGCCTTCGAGGAGAGGATTCAGGTCGCCGAGGCCCTCTACCGCTGCAGTCCGCTCAATTCACAAGAGAACCAGCGCGCCATCGACACACTCCTGGCATTGGCAAAAGAACCCACTTTGAACGTCGAGAACGCCATTCAGATCTTCCAGATCCTCTACGACTACGATCTCACAACCTCAAGCGAAGGACAACAGGCGCTCTCAACCCTGATACGATTGGCACAACGTTCCGATATCAGCGCCGGGCAGCGCATACAGATCGCGCAAGACCTCTACGCGAGCAGCCCTCCTCATGCAGAAAGCAGGCAACAGGCCGCGCAGATGCTCTGGCAACAGGCCCAGAACGAACACCTACCAACAGAGCAGCGCCTGGACGCAGCCACGACTCCACTCACCATAGGAGACAGCAGCTATCCCGACAGGGCGCGGGCAGTACGCCTCATCCTCTCATTCAAGCAGGGAGAAGAGGCCCGCAGCCATCTCGAAAAGTACTGGCAGCCCGTCTCTAACGGCAACCGCAGCGAACCTGCTGATATCCCAGCCATGATCGAGCTTATCCAGCAAGCTCTGCTCCCGATCGGCGCACGCGACAAGCTCTACAGGACATTGAAGCAGATGGTGCCGCACTTCGATACTGCGAGCTGAACGCCGTCGTCTCAATCATAGTCTATCTCTTCAAAGCGACTGACGACAGATCGCCACTCAGAGAGGCTATTGGAGACGAAGAACTGCTCACCTTTCATTATAAGAAGATCGAGCTATGGAAATTGGATGCGCGAAACTATATAGCAAGGCGCGAGATCAGCATGTACCCGTTGCTGCCAGCAATGGACAACGCCGATGCTGTGCTCCTGCTACAAGCGATAGACGAACTTGTAAAGCGTTATAATTATTATGAGGCAAAGTTAGCGCGGCGTGTTCTCTGGCTTAGCGTGTTTCTACACCGCACCAGGATGGTGTCGTCACAAGATAAACAGAAAGTGAGAGAACGCTTGGACACATTTGAGTACCTTCTGGAAAATGATGAGTTCGTGCAAAAACAACGCGCGCTGGGATTTTCTCAGGGCAAAGTCGAGGGCAGAGTTGAGGGCAAAGTTGAGGGTGAGCTAGTAGCTACGCGACAAGTCTTGCAGGTGCTTGTTAAGAAGCTCTACCCGTCTCTTGTGGCATTGGCGGAGCAACGCGCGGGGCAGACGCAGAAGGTTGATGCGCTGCGCACGGTGATCGGCTTGATCGTCGAAGCTCACGACGAGGCCACGGCCCGCGCAGTGCTCGATTCTTTGCTCACAGCTTGATAGAGCCCAGGCTTACGCTGCATGTGCAGATGGTCCGCTGTTTCTCTGCACATGCGAAAGAATCTGGCGCGATCAGCATGAAAGCGAGAGCGGTCATAGCAGGGCTTGACATGTAAGTACTTTTTTACCATATACTAGTAGCATGGTCCGACAGGCATACTCCTTACCTGCGCCGTATCATGGTCAATCAATGGAGAAGGATGGCATTCTCCCTGTCCTATGCGAAAGGCTCTATCATGGCCAGTAACATTTTCCGCCTGCTTGCGGATGAAGAGAAGTTTACCGACGAATTGTACGCTTTCGTGACCGATTCCAATGCGGACCGCCGCAATGAGCGCGATATCATCAATGCGCTGCACGAGGTGGCTCCGCAGATTGTTTCGGTGGCCGAATGCATGGTTATCGATGGCGTCGACGAGCGGCGCTTTGTCGCGGACTACGTGCGCGCGATCCTGGGAGGCGAGGGACTGGCGGAGAACTGATAGCTCCGCTTCTATAGAACCCGCCGCCTCTCTCATCAAGTCGGGCTCCTACTCCAGCTCGTACATGACGTTGGCGACGGTCGCGAGGGCTGCCGTTTCGGCGCGCAGAATGCGGCTTCCCAACGTGACTGCTTGCACGCCCTGCTGTTGCGCCTGCGTGACCTCTTCAGCCAGCAGGCCACCCTCCGGTCCAATGAAGAGCACGATGGTAAGTGGGTTCTTTGCCTCCTCGCGTTCGACGGTCCTCAACGCATCGCGCAGACTGTGGGTATGCTCTTCCTCCCACGGAATCAGCGCGAGGGCGTCCGGTGGAATATCGTTGAGTGCCTGGGCGAATGGACGGATGGGATGCAGCTCGGGTATGCGCGCACGCCCACACTGCTCGGCGGCCTCCTGGAGGATGCGCTGCCAACGCTGCAGTTTGCCCGCGCCAGCGTCTTCCAGACCGGACACAGAGCGACGGCAGAGGATGGGAGCGAAGACCGCGACGCCCAGCTCCGTGCCTTTCTCTAGTATCCATTCAAAGCGGGCGGATTTGAGCAGACCCTGGCAGAGTATAATGCGCACCGGCGACTCTGGTTTGCCCGCGCGGCGCTCGACCAGTTCTACCTCGACCTCCCTACGTCCGCCTTTAGTGACAATGCACAGCGCCTCGTCGCCGCTGTTGTCGAGCAGCAGGAGGTGCTCGCCGACGACGAGGTGCAATACGTCTCGCACCTGGTGGGCGAGCTTCTCGGGTAGCTGGATGGTTGTATTCTTCAGCAGTTCGGGAGCGACGAAAAATCGATGCATGGCGCTTACTCTCGCTTGCGCCAGATCAGCGCCAACCAGTCTTCGATCATCACGTGTTCGATCTGGTCCAGGCCTGCCGCCTGTAAAGGACCCTCGGCATCCTGGCGACGCGCCTCGATGATGCCGCTGCTGATGAGCACGCCGCCCGGCTTCAGGACGCGCGCCAGTTGCGGAGCTATCGAGCCGATGACGTGCGCGATGATATTTGCCAGCACCAGATCATAATGGCCCGCCAGCCGTTCGGCCTTCGCGTCGTCGAGGATACCCAGCACGACATTGACGCGCTCGCTCAGACTGTTCAGGGCCACGTTGGCCGCCGCGCTCTCGGCAGCGACGCTGCTGTTATCGATGGCGTAGACGCTCTCCGCGCCCAGTTTGGCGGCGGCGATGGAGAGAATACCCGATCCGGTACCAACGTCCAGAACGCGCATGCCTGGCTGCACGCGCTTCTCTAGCTCTTCCAGGCACATGCGCGTGGTGGGATGCAGTCCTGTGCCGAAAGCCATACCAGGATCGAGAGTCAGCACAACCTCGTGCGCTTTGGGCATGTATTCGCGCCAGGAGGGACGGATAACCAGGCGGCGTCCGATATGCGTGACGTGAAAGTAGTCCTTCCAGGCATTGGCCCAATCCTCTTCGTTGACCGTGCGCGTCTCCAGCTTGCCAACGAAGTGCGCACCCAGGCTCGACAGGTGCCAGAGTCCCTCTTCTATGCGTTGACGCGCCTCCTCTTCTTTGCCATCGAGAGGCAGATAGGCGCGCACATGCACCGGCTGACCCGTGAGGATGCGGTACTCCTGCCCCTCGTCGATCAGCTCTATCGGCTCCTCGATCACCACGCCCTCGGATGTATAGCGGCTCAGCAGCTCGCTGACCGATTCGACCGCGTCAGGATGTACCTTGACGGCCAACTCTAACCAATACATTTTACGGTAATCCTATTCTAAAAAAGCGCTCTACGCGGGTTTTACATCTACAATATAATAGTCATACGTTGTCTTGATTTGAAAACCACAGGAGGTATAAAGGGCTATTGCCGCCACGTTATCGACTTCGACATCGAGCGTAATCGGCTTCTGGCTCGCGGCGCGCACAAGGCGGATCACCTCCTCCAGCATCTGCCGTCCATAGCCGCGCCTCCTGTAGTCGGGCACGACGCCGAAGGCGTAGATGCCGATTGCCTGCTCGGTCTCGTCAAGACGCAGCGAGCCTACGAGCTCTTTGCAGCTCACTTCGCCTTCACCGAAGGTCGCGAGATAGAAACGACGCCTCGGGTCCTGCCAGAGCTGCAACAGCTTTGCGCGCACGAAGAGCTCGGGATCGTTAAAGCTGTCCGCCTGCACAGTGACAAGCGCGTCCAGATCATGTCTGGCTGCCTGACGAAAAAAGATGCGCTCATCGAATGTATAGCTGTCCTTAAAATCCGCCAGGACCATTTCGTGCTCCGCAAAGCCATAGCGGGCTCCGCTGGCTTTTGCGCACGCCTGTCCTGCCACAGAAGAACGCTCGCAAACGAGGTCCAGGCGCTGTATCCCATTGCGGCTGCACTCCTCTTTTGTAGCCTCAAATAGCGCCTTGAAGATGCCCTCACGCCTGAATTCAGGATGCACCATCGCGACGAGTTCTCGCTCTTCGGAGCCCCAGTTATCTAGACCGAGATAGCCCAGCAGGCGACCACCCCTATAATAGAGAAAATCGGTGACAATATCGCCTGGACGCTCGCGCAACATTCCGAAGTCCAGGCGCATATGCAGATCCTCGTAGCGATTGCAGACATCGGTAAGCTGCTCGATCTCCTCCTGCTCGGCCCGCGTCAATGCCGTTTTTTTAATAAGCCCCTGCACTTGAGACATACATGCCTCCTTACTATAGATCAGGACAGGCGATCGTTCCTACACAACCGCCCGTCATTGGCTAACATCCTTGCTGTTGCCCGGCTACCGTGCCGCGCTGATTAGAATACAGCAGGCTCCATGTACTCTCCGAAGGCGACGCGGAAAACATCCATAATCTCGCCCAGGGTTGCGTAGGCTTTCGCGGCCTCGATCAGGGCGGGCATAGTATTCTCTGTGCCATCGCAGGCGCGACGCAGGTGATCCAGTGCGCGCTTCACGGCGGACGCATCACGCTCGTTGCGCACGCGTTGCAGGCGAGCAATATGCGCTTTTTCGCCCTCGTAATCGATGTAGAGCGTGGGAACCTTGACGCCCTCGCTCGACACATAGTCGTTGACGCCGACGATGGTGCGCTGGTGCTGATCGACCTCCTGCTGGTAGCGATACGCCGACTCAGCTATCTCGCGCTGGAAGAAGCCGTTCTGGATGCATGCCTGCACGCCGCCGAGCGCCTCAATGCGGTTCAGGTAGTCCATAGCGACGTGCTCGGACTCATCGGTCAGTTGTTCGATGAAGTAGGAACCACCCAGAGGATCAACGGTATTGACGACGCCGCTCTCGCTGGCGATAATCTGCTGCGTGCGCAGAGCGATCAGCGCGGCGCGCTCGGTGGGCAGGGCCAGCGCCTCGTCAAGCGAGTTGGTGTGCAGGGAGTTTGTGCCGCCCAGCACGGCGGCGAGCGCCTGGATAGCTGTGCGCACGATGTTGTTATCCGCCTGCTGTGCGGTTAGTGAGACGCCAGCGGTCTGGGCGTGGCAGCGCAGCATCCACGAGCGCGGGTCCTTCGCGCCGTAGCGCTCGCGCATCAGCCGCGCCCACAGGCGGCGTCCGGCGCGGAACTTAGCGATCTCCTCGAAGAAGTCGTTGTGTACATCGAAGAAGAATGAAAGGCGCGGCGCAAACTCGTCAATCTTGAGGCCACGCTCCAACGTCGCATCAACGTAGGCCAGGCCATCTGCGAGCGTAAAGGCCAGTTCCTGAATGGCTGTAGCGCCCGCCTCGCGAATATGGTAGCCGCTGATGCTGATCGTGTTCCAGCGCGGCATGTGGCGCGTGCCAAATTCGATGGTATCGACGACCAAGCGCAGCGAGGGTTTGGGCGGGAAGATAAATTCTTTTTGCGCGATATACTCTTTGAAGATGTCGTTTTGCAACGTTCCGCCCAGAGATGCCATGGGGAAGCCGCGCTTCTCGGCATTGGCGATATACATGGCCCAGATGGCGGCGGCGGGACTATTGATGGTCATCGAGGTCGTGATCTTGTCCAGCGGCAGGTCGGCAAAGAGAATCTCCATGTCGGCGAGCGAGGAGACGGCGACGCCGCACTTGCCAAATTCGCCGGTTGCCAACGGATGATCGGTGTCGTAGCCATACAGGGTCGCCATGTCGAAGGCTGTCGAGAGGCCCGTCTAGCCCTGTTTCAGC
>JALYTQ010000454.1 GCA_030854195.1 Chloroflexota bacterium | reverse complement strand
ATATGGATGAGCTAGAAAACTGGCTCGAACCGGTCCCACCGAGCCCCAACAGGCTCGACGACGCACTCGAACTCTTGAAGAGCAGCATTGAGCAGGGGGCTATACTTGTGGGCATCGGCCCATACACGAACTTTGCCCTGCTCGATCAAAAATATCCAGGAATATTGCAGCAGGCGCATATCTATCTTATGGGTGGGTGGATCTATCCTCCTAAAAAGGGCTACCCACAGTGGGAAAGTCCGAGGGACTACAACATCCAGCAGGACATTGCCTCGGCAAAGTACGTGTTAGAGCACGCGCATCCTACCCTCATCCCGATCAGCATCACCGTCGAGACCGCTATCCGCAAAGCTTATCTTCCCCGCTTACAGCAGGCGGGCGCGCTGAATGTACTCATCGCACATCAGGCAGAAGTCTATGCAAATTACCGGAAGAACGAGGGGGAGACAGACGAAAAGTACGAGGCTTTATCCGCTGACCTCCTCAATTTTCAGCATGATCCGCTCGCCTGTGCGGTCGCGCTTGGCTGGAGTGGAGTCAAAAAGGCTCTTGTGCCTCTCACCTTTGAAGTGCAAGATGGCTGGCTCTATGAGCGCGTCGATGCTGGCGGCAGGCCCACGACCGTCGTTGTGGAAGTCGACGGCCCTGCATTTAATATGCTCTGGTTAGAGACGGTGACGGGATGAGTGGAGGGAGCAATGCTCAACCATAAAATGGTACAATATCTGTAAAGAAAGTATATTGAAGGAAAGCACTATACCAGCCCCGATCTGCTGTGTGGCCATACAATTAAAAGGAACGTGCGGCGGATCGCCCCAGCAGGCAGGCGTATCAGGAGTACCCATCCTATGGCAATCGAGACAAAGATACAGCAACCAAAAACGGTTCACTTTATTCCTGGCTATCCGCTCCTCGGCAACCTGCCAGCGTTCGGCAGGGATCGCCTGGGCCTGTTGCAGCAATTGGCCCGCGCAGGCGATGTGAGCGGCATGCACTTCGGACCATTCCCCAGTATTATGTTTAATAGACCGGAGCACGTACAGAGTATTCTGGTCGAGCACGCCTACGACTTCGACAAGGGCGAGGCCATTCACAATACCTTTCGGCCCGCGATCGGCGATGGCATTTTCAGTAGCGAGGGCGATCTGCACCGCCGCCAGCGCAAGCTTATGGCACCGCCGTTTCAGCCGCGCCACATCGCTAGCTATGCCGAGACAATGGGACACTACGGCGAGCAGATCCAGCAAACCTGGCGCGACGGCAGCATTCTCGACATCAATCAGCAGATGACCAACCTGACGATGAGCATTATTGGCAAGACGCTCTTCGACGCCGATGTCTTCACCGAGACCGACGAACTGGGCGATGCGATGCTTGTCATGTTCGAGCACATCACCCACATGCTCTCGGTCCTCTTCCCCGCGCCCTACAGCTGGCCTCTGCCCGGCAATATGCGCGCGCATAAGGCGGTAGATGTACTGCGCGGACGCATCCGGCGCTTCATCGACGAGAGGCGGGCGCAGCCGAGCGAGCGCAACGATTTCCTCTCCATCCTGTTGCAGGCAAAGGACGAAGATGGCAATCCCATGAGCGATGAGCAGTTGATGGCCGAGTGCCTGACGCTCTTCGGCGCAGGCCACGAGACGACCGCGACGGCCCTGACCTGGACATGGTACCTGCTCTGCTGCCATCCCGAGATCTATCAGAGCGTTCAGGATGAGGTCGATGGTGTTCTGCAGGGCCGCACGCCCACGTATGCCGACCTGGCTAAGCTGCCCTACTGCCTGCAGGTCTTCAAGGAGACGATGCGTCTCTACCCGCCCGCGTACATCACCTCGCGCCGCGCCTTGCGCGATGTTGAGATTGATGGCTATCATATACCCAAAGACGGCGTCGTCCTGCTCGCGCCCTACACGCTGCACCGGCGCGAAGACTACTTCCCGCAGCCCGAACGTTTCGATCCCGAGCGCTTCACCCCTGAACGCGAGAAGCAGCTCCCACGCTACGCCTACCTTCCCTTCGGAGCGGGTCCGCGCATCTGCATCGGGAACCATTTCGCCATGATGGAGGGCCACCTGTTGCTCGCCACGCTTGCCCAGCGCACCAGCTTCTACCTGGTCCCCGGTCAGACGATCGAGCCCGACCTGATACACCACCTGGTGCTACGACCAGGCGGCGCGGTGAATATGTCGGTGAAGAAGCGCTAGCATTGCCATCATTGACGCTCTCATGGCTTGCGTGCTAAGATTTCAGTAGGGATGGGGCTTGCCTC
>JALYTQ010000034.1 GCA_030854195.1 Chloroflexota bacterium | reverse complement strand
GGGCACGCTGAAGCATTTTCCGGGCCTGGGCGATGTGGCCACTGATCCACACCTCGGCATCCCTTACCTGAATCGCTCAAAGGCCGACCTGGAACGCATCGACTGGGCCCCCTATCGCGCGCTCATTCGCCAGGGGAATGTCCACGCCATTATGGTGACGCATGAGATCGTCTCGGCCTTCGACAAGACAGAGCCCTCTTCGTTGTCCCCCAAGATTATTCAGGGCATTCTGCGCAACGATCTGGGCTTCCAGGGCGTCATCATGACCGATAGCCTGACGATGGATGCGCTTACCGCCTACGCCTCTGAGTCCCAGGCGGCGGTGCTCTCGGTCGAGGCGGGCGCAGACCTGCTTATGGGCGCGGCCAGTCCCCAGGATGTCGCTGCGATGATGCAGGCTCTCAAGCAAGCAATAAACACGGGAACGCTGACCGAGCAACGCATCGACGCGTCGGTACGCCGTCTATTGATGATGAAATATGCGATGGGACTTCTGCCCATTCCACAAAATTGAGGGAGCATAGTAAGCATGGTTGCATCCAGCACATCAGAAACAGAGAGCAAGAGAATCTGGCCTATGGCGCAGATTGTTATCATAATCCTGGTTATTCTTGAAACGGTCCTTGTTCTCATGGCGCTTGTACCAGCGCAGCTGTGGACGCGCCTGCTACCGCAATCGCCCGATGCCGCGCTCAATGGGCCATTTCCACCGCTGATCGCGCCGGTGATTACTGCCCTTATTTATCTCATTCCTACGTTCATTGGATTGTTGAACCGGAGCTGGCAGCGCGCCCTACTCTTCGCAACACTACCGGCGTGGATCGGCCTGGGCGCGTTCGTGATCGCGGCAACCTTCAAGGTCGGCGCATTCTACCTTGTCTCGGCGGATCATGTGACGGCGAATGTCAGTGTGCTAGAATTGTTCGCTGGACTGGGAGGTATTGGCTGGTTAGCACGACATTTATTGAAGATGCGTTAAAATAAAAGCATGCATAAAATAACGTTACATCCTTTGAAGCTGGCGCGTTCGCAAAGCGGTCAGCTCTCTGACCCGCTAGCAACAAGTGACAGTACAACGGGAACCAGGGAGGACAGCGCTAAAGAAGAAATACAAGGCGTAGCGAAAGGCTCTATAGTTATGTCGTCAGATGCCGTTGAGGAGAGCGTAGAACAGAATAAAGAGGCCCGGCGCGGCGAGGACGAGGCGCGTCTCCTGCTCAAGCGCACTCCCGCTAGCTATCTGATCAATCAGGCGTACGGGCTCTGGTTCTTAATCTCGTTATTCCTGCTCACGATTATTCTGACGCGCAAGGTCTCGACGGACCAATACGGCGTCTACGCGATTACCCAGACCGCTTACAACACAATTCTTTACATTGTGGCGTTTGGCATGGAGGATGCAACTACCACATATGTCCCGCGCATCTTTGCCGAGCATGGACGAGCCTCGGCGGCATCACTCATTCGACGCCTGCTGCTGTGGCGCGTGCTCACGCTGGCCGTCGTGACCGGCATTTTGCTCTTCGGCATGCCCGTTGTCGCCACGCTGATCGCGGCGCTTCCTATCTCCGGCTCCGCGAGCTTTGCGGCAGGCTTGCGCGATCCCGAGTTGTTGTCCCATATCACACCGGTCGCTATCTATGTTGTGGGCAGCAGCATCGCCAGCCTGCTCACCGCCGTCTGTGCCGCGCTTATGCGGATGCGTATTGTATTTGTGGTCAGTGGACTGACGCAGGTCGCTGTCCTGGGCATCAGTTTCGTCGTGCTGCAACTCGGTTGGGGCATCAATAGCGTGCTCTGGACATTGGCTCTCTGCTCCATCCTGAACGCGGCGGCGTTTATGCTCTGGCAGGCACCATTTATCTTTGCACGCGGCGCAACCTACAGGCAGCCGCTCATCCCACTGATTAAGCTCGGCTTCTCGGCATGGCAGACGAATTTGATCCAGGGCGCTCTGCTCAAGCAGGTCTCTGTCATTCTGCTAGGCGTCTTCGCCCTCTCAACGCTGCAAGGGCGCATCAATACTGGTTACTTCAATCTCTCCTTCCAGCTTGCCGACGGTGCCAATCTCCTGCTGGTCGCGGGCTTTGGCGGCGTCGGTGGGGCCGCCCTTGCCGCCGCGTTCGTGGGACAGAACTTCGAGCGACTCTCGCGCTCCTGGCAGGCGCTGATCAAAATAGAGACGCTGCTGGCTGCTCCTGGCCTTATCTTCTGCCTCTTCAACTCATCCAACATCGTCCATGCCCTCTATGGGAGCCGCTATGATACGGTGGGGCCGCTCTTCGCGATCTTCCTCCTGTTCAATGTTTTCGTGCGCGTCCTGGGCAGCACGGTTCATCAGTACGCGCTCTATGTGACGGGGAGGGCGCGCCTGGTCGTGCTGAGCCAATGGGTAGGGCTGATTGGCGTTATCGTGCTTGGCGTGCTGCTGATTCCAGGCTATGGAGCGGCGGGCGCGCTGATCGCGGATGGTATCTCCCGGCTGCTCTCAGGCGCATTGATGCTTGCCTTCCTCTGGAACGCCCTGCCGCATAAATATCCGCTGGGCTTTTCGCTCCGTTTCTTGCTCGCGCTGACGATCGCTGTACTGCCAGGCTTGCTGTGGCATCCGACGAGTCGCGTCCTGCTGGTCGTCTCGGGTGTGCTGTTCCTGGTCCTCTGTGCCGTTCTGCTGCTGGTAATCAAGCCGCTTACCGACGAGGATATCACAATGTTGGGGGGACTGAATCCACGCGTGGCGCGCTACCTGAAATTGTTTGCGCGCAGGGCACAACCTTCGTCTTGAACGACCCTTTGCCAGCGTGAAGTAACGGACAACCGAGTTGACGCGCTCGTTTCAGAAGCATGAAAACTATACAGATGATGCATCTCGCCTCTCCACAAATTTTAGCATTACCATAGGTCCATTGAACAGCGTATAGAACGCGCTCTTTGCACCACAAAAAATAGTTATGTGCCCTGCGGGTCGCTCTAAGCGTATCTAAAAAGCATTCCACTTTCAGCAACGCTATGGTATTATTACTGCCAACAAAACGTCTCTACTCCCTCAAAGCAAAAAACTTTCTATATGGGACATTATGCGAAAAAGAACGCCTGAACCGCTCAATCCAGCGCTCGTGATCGATGCCTACGCCCAGGGCATCTTCCCTATGGCCGACTCCCTGGGGCGGCTTCGCTGGTACGCGCCGGACCCTCGCGCCATCCTGGAGCACGCGAATCTGCACGTTTCACGCTCATTGCGCTCGACTATACGCAAAGGTATTTACGAGATACGCATGGATACTGCCTTCGAACGCGTGATGCAGAGTTGCGCGGCGCGCGCGGAGACCTGGATCAATGAGGAGTTTATCAAGACCTATACTTACCTGCACCTGGCTGGCGTGACGCACAGCTTTGAAGCCTGGCAGGATGATCGTCTGGTGGGCGGACTCTACGGCGTGGCCCTCGGCGGCGCGTTTATGGGCGAGAGCATGTTCTCATATGCCACCGATGCCTCTAAAGTCTGCCTCGTCGCGCTGGTGGAGCATCTGAAGACGCGCGGCTACGTGCTGCACGATACGCAGTTCACCACTCCCCACCTGACAACCCTGGGCGTGACCGAGATACCGCGAAGGATATATGAAAAGCGGCTGAAAGAGGCGCTACGCATAAGGTGCGCGTGGAGCTAGAGGAGGGCACGAAAAAAGCTACCTTGACGCCTCTTCGCCCTCTTCCTCTTCTTCGTATTCCTCGTCCTCATCATCCTCATACACCTCCTCCTGGCGACGTTGATCGGCGGCACGAGTGCGGTCCTCGACCTGGCCCAGCCAGCGGAAGAACAGCGGTGACATCACTCCCAGATCGACCAGGCCAGGGATCAGCAGGAGCGCGCCCGCAACGGTCTGATCGGCAAAGGCCGTAAGATTCAATTGAGGCGGAATGTTGTAGAGTCTGTAGATCGCGACTCCACTAAAGACCAGCACAAAAGCGAAGATGTCCACTGGCTGCCCGTCGAAAAAGGCGTACAACATCTGTATTGGGTACGTCATGCGATTCATCTCTTCGCGCAAGGAACCGATCAGCGGCCACCAGTTGAGCAGAGAGGCGAGAAAGATGGTGAGCAACTGCACCTGATAGAGAGTCGGGTTGCGCTGGGCCAGCTCGAAGACCTTCGGCACGTGCCAGAACAGGAACGTGCCATTAAAGATGAGCGTGGCGAGCAGCGGCATGGTGAGCAGGCGTACAACCGTGCGTAATAGCGGAAGCTCGATCAGGGGTCGCAGCAGCGCCGCTGGTGAGGCGAAAAGGATCAAGGGCGCGCAGACCGTCGTCAGGACGATCACCTGCAGCATGTGGACCGAGAAAAGTTGCGTGCGCCCTATCGTGTCAATGGGGGTTAACAGCATCAAGGCAGCAAGCAAGATAGCCAGGAAAAAGGCTCCGCTATGCCTGGCTTTGATCGATGTATCCTCTGGAGAGCGCAGGCGCGCCCGCCATAAGCCTAGAGCATATAGAAGGCTCATCACCAGCAATAGAATAATCGTGCCCGGATGCCAGGACCACGTTAGTACCAGACCGGCGACCATAATAAAACTTCCCTTCAGGGTGTGAGGACGACGTGGAGCTCCCAGTGCGAGCGCGGGCGGCAAATTATTGTCCGTCAGGGAAACGTCGCGCTATCCTTCACGCGGAATCGTTGACATGTTTATTATGGACATATTATAGGCTCAAAACTGGTGTTTGTCACCCTATGCACTTGTTTTTTCCGAAGCATGCGTTCCTCGGCACCTCATGTTTAAAGAAAAAGTCAGCGCGGTAACAGTATTCGCAATGGAACAGAAAAGTGGTTTAAGGGAAAATGCTATAATAGCTTACACATATTTGTTACGCCTGACTTTGAAAGGGTGGCATGCCAATGCGTATCGTTATCGCACCACAATCGCTCAAGGGCAGCCTGACCGCTGCTGAGGCCGGGCGCGCCATTGCTCAGGGTGCGCGGGCGGTGTATCCTGACGCTGAGATTGCTATTGTGCCCATCGCCGATGGTGGCGAGGGGACCGTGCAGGCGCTGGTTGATGCAACGGGTGGCACGTTGAAGCGGCGCGAGGTGGTGGGACCGCTAGGAGAGCCGGTGGAGGCGTTCTATGGCATTCTGGGCGATGATCATACGGCGGTGATTGAGATGGCCGCCAGTTCTGGTCTGCCCCTGGTTCCGGTTGAGCAACGCAATCCGCTCGTTACGACGACGTATGGCGTGGGCGAACTGATCCTGGCAGGGCTCGACGATGGGTGCCAACACTTTATCATCGGCATCGGTGGGAGCGCGACGAACGATGGTGGCGCGGGGATGGCACAGGCGTTGGGCGCGCAGCTCACCGGCACAGACGGCGAGATCGAACGCGGGGGAGCTGCGCTCGCCACACTCACCCATATTTCAACTGAGACGCTGGATGCGCGTCTGCGTGAATGCTCATTTGAAATTGCCAGCGATGTGACGAATCCGCTCTGTGGGCCCGAAGGTGCCTCGGCGGTCTACGGGCCACAGAAGGGCGCGACGCCGGAGATGGTGAAGGAACTGGACGCGGCGCTGGCCCACTACGCGCAGATTCTCGAACAGGATCTACATATCTCCGTCAAGGATATTCCCGGCGCGGGCGCGGCAGGAGGGCTGGGAGCGGGCCTGATCGCCTTCCTGGGGGCCGAGTTGCGTCCCGGTGCCCAGATTGTGCTTGAGGCGGTACATCTTGAAGAACAGCTGCGCGTTGCCGATCTGGTCATTACCGCCGAAGGACAGCTTGACGAGCAGACAGCGTACGGCAAGAGCGTTAGCGCCGTAGCAGGCATGGCGAAACGCTACGCCATCCCCGTCCTGGCGCTCGCTGGGAGCCTGGGCAAGGGCTATCAGGCGGTCTACGAGCTGGGCGTCGACGCGGTAATGGCCCTGCCGCCCGCTCCTCTGACATTGGAGCACGCTATGGCACACGCCGCTGAGCTCGTCAGTGATGCCAGCGAGCGCGCACTGAGGATATTGCGCATGGGACACACTATGGGGTAAACGTGTTCTGCGGAAATATCGACTGGATTGGACGAAGAAGTTTCGTTGTGCTATTATATTCTCAGAGATCGTTCTCCCCGGTAGCCCCCTGATGGGTATCAGCAAACCACGCGCGTTTTAGCGCTAAAACTCTTTGCCCAATTTTCACCTGCACCAGGCATCCTCCCAATGATGTGAAGCCGTTCTGGAAGCACGATGAACGGCGGCCAATGATTTGACCGCCGATTGGAATTATCGTCTAAATGGAATATGTTGTATCTAGTGAAAGGGTTCAGACGTATATTCAACAAGTAGACCTTTCGGGGTCTAAGACGTGCTTACACCCGTAGTCCGTTTGTCTTTAGCAGCGAGGGAGTATCACTACAATGTCCGAACATCCGTATACAACAAATAACAGCACAGACTTTCAGCATCTCCTGTCGATGGGATTTTCCGAAAACGAAGCTGAGAGGCTTGTTCATATGAAGGATCATATGAGCGAGCAGACCGAATATCGCGAGATGCTCGCGGAGAGCCGCCGTCTCGATTTTATTCGCTGGCTCATTGACCATGATCGCATGAGCGAGTAGTAGCGACACTTCCTCATGTTTCCCATAAATTCCGTTGCCTACACAAAGAGGGACCGAAGGCGCAATACCTTCGGTCCCTCTTTGTGCGATGGAGTTGAGGGAGCCGTAAGCCGAATTCTGTACCTGCGTGGCCTCTCAACCACACAGGCGGCAATCATCTATCTAGGGTGCCAGTTGCCCGACACCTCGTGCGACCAACCCGAAGGTTCACAGACGAGCAGCCTGCAAGCACACCTGCATTGCAGATGTACCATCCCTTCTATCTGGTCTTGCTCCGGATGGGGTTTACCCAGCCAGACGGTCTCCCGCCTGCTGGTGAGCTCTTACCTCACCATTTCGCCCTTACCCGGCATAGCTTTCAGCGTCTGTCACTATTCCGGGCGGTATGTTTCTGTGGCACTTTCCTTGAGGTCACCCCCACTGGCCGTTAGCCAGCATTCCGCTCTATGGAGTTCGGACTTTCCTCGGAGCTTGCGCTCCGCGATTGCCTGTCTCCCTCAAATCCATCTCCGCGAGTGTAACATATCTCTCTCAAAGCGTCTAGCGTCAACGCGGGTCGCTAATCCGCGACGGCGGCAGTGCGGGAACGGCTGCTCACGCGGTAGAGCGCCTCAAGGTATCCCAGCACCATCGCCGGGAAGAGGAAGCTCTTGCGCACGCTCTTGTGGGCGTGCGCGCCCATCTTGCGCCACAAAGTCCGGTCCTGCAAGAGCTTGAGCGTATAAGCAGCACACCCCTCTGTATCGTCGACGAGATAGCCATTATAGCCATGCTTGACCTGCACGCGCAAACCCGTCGCCGTGGTGCCAACAACTGGCTGATACTTCCACAGCGCCTCCGTGACCGTGAAGCCGAAGCCCTCGCGCAACGAACGCTGCAGGATGACGCTGGAGTAGCGCTGGAAGGCATTTACCTCCCTATGCGTGATCTGCCGGGCGTCGGAGAAGAGGTGAATGTCGGGATCGCCAGCCGCGTACTTCTCCATATCGGCCAGCACTCCCCGCGCGCTGATGTCGTCCGCCGCCTCCATGGCACCAAGCAGGGCAACCTGAACCTCCGGTATCTCCTGCTTCACCAGACGGTAGGTATCGATCACCTGCCAGGGATTCTTCCAGTGGCCGAAGCGCGAGATCTGCGAGATGAGCGGCCTGTCTGGATCGATGCCGCAGCGCACGAAGATCTCGCGTCCCTTCTGCGGCGTGAGGAACCTGTTTTTCACCCTGAACGGATCGATGCCTAGTGTAACGACCTGCACCAGTTCGGGCGACAGGCCATTAAGTACTGACGCGTGCGAGTTGAAGCAGCAGAGTTCGTAAGGACTCAGAAAATGCCGGATATAGTCAGCAGCGTGCGGACCAGGATTGGCGGTATCTACATGACAGAACCAGATCGCTGGCTGCATCCATGAATATAAATGCGCTAATGGCACAAGCTGGAAATCATGAATGAAATAGATGTCCGCTGGCGAGGGATACGCGAGCTCGGGCGCGTGGCTTAATACGTCTAACAATCTGTTTTGATCTTTTGTGGATAGTTCTTCAGTACCGCCGCCTTGTAGCAGATCGACGAGACCATCCGTAAAATGGTTTGACTCGTCATCCAGGCCCACAACCTTCCAGGTATGTTTGATGCCGAGCTCTTCCATAAGCGGTATCAGGACTTTAAGGATCTCCGCCACGCCCCCACCCTCGTAGGTCGTATTGATATGTAAAATGTGTAAACCAGCCAGTTCATTGGCCAGCTGGTAGATGCGCGAGATCATTTCCTCGCCTGCGAAACGTTTGTAGCGATCGAGCTGAAGCGACGTTTTCATGACGAACTCTCCTTTGTAATTCATCGTGACAATTCCAACACAAGCAAATTGGTGAGCTCAAAAACGCGCCAATGCGTATGAGCATTTCCTTCCGAAGCTTACGATCTACAATAAAACTTATGCTAAGTTTGAAATATCTCGCTCACGACGCTATCACAGCAGTATTTCTTCTGCCACAACTATATCACGTTCCTCATTCTAATGCTGCTTCATCAGCGACAATGGAGCACGGACTGTTAATGGGCTGTTAAAGGTGGGCGTTGCGGACTTCCCAAAAACGCGCTACAATGTCGACGAAGTAGTAGTAGAAAACGAGGTATCGTCGAGGATGGGCACAGGCAGTTCTCATCGCGTAAAAGGTAGAGTGATGGACGAACAATTAGAAACGATCCTGGGGGTACATTTTCAAGATCAGCGGCTGCTGGAACTGGCCCTGACGCATCGTTCGTATATTTATGAGACGGCGGGCGAGGGGCGCACCTCCAACGAGCGCCTGGAGTTTCTGGGCGATTCGATCCTGGCCCTGATCAGCGCGGATTTTCTTTATCGCACGTTTCCCGACCTGAGCGAGGGGGAGCTGACTGATGTACGCGCCGTTCTGGTGCGCACGGAGACGTTGGCGAAGTTTGCCAGCGAGATCGATCTGGGCCATTTCCTACTGATGGGCAAGGGGGAGCAGCATAGCGGCGGCGGCCAACGTGTACTCGCCTCCGCCTTCGAGGCCATTCTGGGCGCGCTCTATCTCGATCAGGGTCTGGTTGCGGTGCAGCATTTCTTGATGCCACGCCTGGAGCCGCTCGCGCAAACGATCGTCACCAAAAAGTTATTTAAAGATAACAAGTCGCGCTTTCAAGAGATGGCCCAGGCGCAGGAGGGGGTCACGCCCGCGTACCGACTGGTCGGTCAAGAGGGACCTTCACATAATCGCGAATTTACCGTCGAGGTCATGCTAGGGAACGAGGTTGTCGGGAAGGGCCAGGGGCGCAACAAACAAACTGCTGAACAGGAAGCCGCGCGCGTCGCCTTGCTCAGTCGAGGATGGGTCTGACGGCGCGCAATTCTATGTAGGGGATGAGAGGAGAGGCTATGAGGTTAGAACCAACACCACGGCCAGAACAGGTTCTGCGCGTCAGCGCGAGACTTATTACGTCCAGTACGATCCTGCATCTTTCGGCAGACGAATTGGAGCGCGCCGTTAATCAGGAACAGACGGAGAATCCTGCTCTCGATGTAAGCGAGCAGCGCATCTGTCTTTTCTGTGGCACACGCATCTATGGCAGCACGTGTACTGCCTGTGGGCACGTCGCCGACCATTTCACCAACCCACTTCCCTCCGATGGCGAGGCACCTGCACTCTATGAACCCATAGGGGACGCTCAGTGGACACAGCAGGGACCCTACGATATGGATAACTACGGCTTCGTCGAGATCGATGGCGATGACGCGTACGATCCAATGGCGCGCATCCCGACGAACGAGACACTGGCAGAGACGCTTCTGCTGCAACTGGAGGCGCTTATCTCCCCGGATGATGCGCCCATTGCGGAGCAGCTTGTGGGGAGCCTCAACGAGCGCGGCTACCTGGAAGCCGATATACGAGAGATCGCGGAACAGCTGGATGTCCCTCATGAACGCATCGAGTACGTTCTGAAGCAGTTGCAAATGCTAGAGCCACTGGGGATTGGCGCGCGCGACCTGCGCGAATGCCTGCTCATCCAACTAGAGGCGCTGAGCGAACAGAGCACTCCCCAGCCCCTGGTCCACACCTTGATCGATCATTACCTCGATCAACTCGGGCACAATCAGTTCCATGAGATTGCGCGTCAGCTCAAGCGAACAGAGCAGGAGATACGCCAGGCCAGCCAGTATATCCGCGCCATGCTCCACCCATTTCCAGCGCTCATCTATCAACACAACAGTGGTGGTTCCATTAGCGGCACGACGTACATTCGTCCCGATGTAATTATCCGCAAGGGTGAAACAGGCTTTGAGGTCGAGCTCATCGAAGAGAAGCGCTATCGTTTTACTGTCAACACACGCTACGGTGACTCAGCAGGGGCCGTTGCCTTAGCCAACCGCGAGGTTCAGCACTACCTGCATCAGAATAGCGATCGCGCAAAATTCTTTGTTGACTGCGTACAACGGCGCTGGCGCACGCTCAAGCGCGTTGCAGAGCTGGTTGTTGACTATCAGCGCGGCTTCCTTGATAAGGGCATTCGCTACCTGCGACCACTCACGCGCGCCGAAGTCGCCAGCCGCCTCAACCTGGATGAGGGCACCGTCAGCCGGGCAACGGCCAACAAATACGCCCTGCTACCCAATGGACGACTGATGCCCTTCTCGGACTTCTTCGACGGCTCGCTTAGCATTAAAGATGTCCTGCGCGAGCTTATTCAGTCCGAGGACTCCCGGCATCGTTTGAGCGATGATGAACTGGCGCGCCTGCTGAGCAGCCAGGGGCTGCCTATGGCGCGGCGCACCGTGACCAAGTATCGCGAGGAGATGGGCATCGGATCATCGCGTGAACGCTGAGGATGCCCTTCTCGGACGCTGGTCCTATTAGGATGATTGCGTCGTCAGTTGTACGCGATAAATGCTGGCCCAATCATCGGGCGGGATCAGACCCTGCGCGTTGTCGACCATGCCAACAATGTTGGAAGAGCGTAGAAAGTTGGCGGTGATCTGATCCATAGGCAGCCAGGCAACATCGTTGACCAGTTGCTGCTCCGCCTGCTGGTAACTCTGGATACGCGCATCGGCATTGAAATTCATATCGGCGTTGTCCAGTTGCTGCTGCGTTGCCTGTTGCTTTGCCACATCTGACGTTACATTCTGGCCGTAGTTCATATTATTGTTCACCATGCCCTGGCCGAACTGGAGGCTGAGCCAGTCATGGGCATCGGGATATTCAGCGGGCCAGGCCAGACCCCACATCTGCAGTCCTTCCGCGTTCCCGGTAGAGGCCGTCACTTTGTCGAGCAGCGTATTATAGTCAAACGTGCTTGTAGCGACTTTGACATTGAGCACCTGCTGCCACATCTGCACCAGCGCGGCGACCTCCTGATCAGCGCCCGAGACGCCTGAAGCATAGGTCAGCGTGATGGCGGGCATCTGCGCGACGCTCTTCCAGCCCTCCTCCTTAAGCCCTTGCTGTAGCAGCGCCTGGGCCTGTGTTGGATTGCCACTCAGGCTCTGAGTACCGTCCGGGCCATTCAGGTTCGGGTTATAGCCGTTCATCCCCTGCGGCACGATATGGTTTGTCGGCAGGACCGTTCCCTTCCAGACGTTGGTGGCGATGTCCTGCTTGTTGATGGCGAGCGCAAACGCTTGACGGATACGGATATTGTCGAACGGTTTTGCCAGATAGTTCATGGTGTAGTAGTTGATCCACAACTGGGGCACCTGGACAAAATCTTTACGCTTCTTATCGCTTGCAAAGGTAGAGATAGGCACGCCTGTCGTATCGACGCGGTTGGCTTGATACGCCTGATACGCGGCGTCGTCGGATGGATAAAAGGCCATGATGACCTGTTGGAGCTGTGGTTTCGCCTTATAATAGTTCGGGTTGGGCACAAACGTGATGGCTTTGCCATGCGTATATTGCGCGACCTTGAACGGACCTGCGCCACCGCCATCGGCAAGATGATCGGTGAAGGCCGCGCCGTACTTCGTGACCAGGCTTTTTTCGACGACATAAGAGCAAGGTACGGTCAGCATAGAAAGAAAATACGCTGCTTTTTTCCTGGTGCTGATAATCAAGGTATTGGCGTTAGGCGTCTGGAGGCTATCGCCAATGAGCGTCTGGACCCTGCCCGCCTGCATCTGATCAGCGTCCCGGATCAGGCCAAGATAGAGCGGTGCCACCGTTGAGCGCGTGGCGGGCTGTAGCGCGCGATCAATGCTATAGGCAACGTCCGCCGAGGTGAGCGGAGTCCCATCACTGAACTCAAGATGTGGACGCAGGTGGAACGTCCAGGTCATGCCGTCGCTGCTCTGGCTCCAGGACTGGGCAAGCTGCGGCTGAATCTGTAGCTTATCGTCAAGCTGTACCAGACCTGTATAGATCATTTGAATGGCCGAGTTCGAGGTGGTGTCGTGCGCCAGGGCGGGATCGAGCGTGGAAAAGTCTGTAACGCCAGTTACTGGTATCGTATAGATCTGCTTTTTGGCCGGTGCCTTCACCAGCACTTGTTTTGGAGGCGTAGTTCCACCAAAGAGATCGCAAGAAGCCAGCAGAAAAGAAATAAGGCAAAGTGGTAGAAGTATTGCAGTATATTTCTTCTTAGAAAGAAACATGATGACTTCTCCTTCAATATTTTTTATAGTAGTGTTATTGTATTTTCCGGGCAAATTGGCGAACACCCGCGCTTGAACAGAGGAGCGCGGTGGGCAAGCCCGCCACGCTCCTGTAGCTGTTAGAGTTTTTCGGTCAGAGGATCGCGCTCGCCGAAGGCAGCCGCGCGCATGGCGACCTGCAGCAGGATCTCGTGGTTGGTGTTGGCGAGAGAAGCGGGCCAGGTCAGATATTCCTCGGAGGCCGCCTGTATGATCTGCAGCGTGTGGCCCTGGTCGGAAGTGGCATCAACGCGACCAGCGACGAGGCCAATGACCGCGAAGAGGGCGCGAGCGTCATGCCCAAGTGTCAGGTAGCGGCGCGCCGTGGCAAACGCGCCCGGCAGGTCACGCGCCCGCAATTGCTCATCGAAGGTCTCCAGTTGCGAGGCCGCGATCAGGCCACCACCGATGATCGACGAAGCGGCGGCTACGGCGGATGCGCGCTCGCTCGCCTCCTGCTGCGTGGCGATCTCCTTCTGTAGCGTGTTGATGAAGGCGGCTGACGTGAAGAGCAACGACAGCACCTCTACATCCTGCACCTCGCGGAACACCGTGCGCACGGCGGCGGCATAGAGCAGGCCGTGTGCTACGCGAATAAAATCCTCGCGATCACCATCGCCGATCCTGTTCATAACATCGGCGGCGGCCAGCGCGATAACAGAGCCGATCGCGCGTGGCGAGGCTTCTCCCTTTATCAGCGCGTCGTAGACACCCTGGCAGACCCGCGTTGTATCGGCATCGCTGAGGATGAGCGCGTGCAGAGGCAGCGCGTTCTCGTCCTTCGGAATCGAGAGGCGCGTGCGGATACCCTTCACATCATGGGCGGGATCGCTCGTATAGGCGCGCACGGTCTCCACCCACTCCGGCTGCTCGTTGGCGGGGCGCAGTGGCAGGTGAGGCGCGAGCCAGTGGATTATGGGCGGCACGCGATCCCCCCACTCCACCGCGTCGAGCAACTGGAAGCCACGCACGGCGAACATCAGGGGGTGGCCGAAATCTTGAAACGTCGTCGCGATCCCCTCGTAGGCGCGTGCCTGCAGTGCGCGATAGTCGGCACCAGTACCATAGAGGCCCAGCAGGAGACGCTCGGTCATCTGCGCATCATTCTTGTAAACAGCATCATGCATCGCCTCGTTGACAGTATGTCCCTCACCCAATCCGCTGGGAAAGAGCGGGGCGGGGTAGGCAACGGAAGCAGTATTGTCAGCGCGCACAGCAGGGGCGGCGAGCAGGAGCGGCTCTAAAAAGAGCGGCAAGGAGCGTCCCTTTGCCCGTCCCTGTGCCTGTGGCTCAACCGCATCTGGAATAGTATGTAAGAGGCGGCACAACATTGCGGCGGCGGCCAACGTAATGCTGGGATGCCCATCGGGATCTCCCTTTGCCGCGAGCAGGCCCACACGTCCCAGCAAGACCTCGGGATTATCACCATGCTGTAAATAGTCCTGGGCGAGCGTCAGAATCTGCGCTCTATCGCCCGCAATCATTGCATCGATCAATGCTGAGAGGTCGAAACTCAATTCAACAGCAGCCATAAATAAGAACTCCTAAATGCTATATTTCTTCAAAATGACTTCATCTAGAACTACCGTCCTGTAGCTCGCGGATAGCGCGCTCGATGCCTGGAATATCCGCGTATTCCTCGTCGAGCAACTTGAAGGCGCGACTCAGATAGAGCTCCGCCAGCCGAGCACCCTGCTCTTTAGGGTTGACGGCGCAGGCAACCAGCTCTGATCCACGATATTTTTCTGCCAACCGGCCCGTAATGCGCTGCATCTTGCCCTTCGTATCCTGCACAAGCGCTGTATCATGCCCTTCGAGGGCGTAGCGCGCCATGCCCACCAGCTTGCCCAATTCTGTCAGTTTCTGGCGATCAGGCATGGTCTGGATGAGCAGGTCTTCGGCATCCAACTCATCCAAAGGAGTTGGTGCCTCAATAGTGGGCGAAGAAGAGAGAGAGGACAGAGGAGCCTGCCCTGCCGAAGCGATATAGGAGGCATAAAGCTGACTATACTCCTGACTACTCATGATCGCCATCTGCACGCGCGCGCTATCGTCTCTGGGACTGACCGTGCCGATATCGCAGAGGTCATCGTCACGTCGCTCCGCCAGTGATTGCAGGTATTCCAGGCTGCTCACTTCCTCTAACATAGGAGGGATAGGCATGCCATTGACATTCTGGCTTTCACGCAGTTCTTCGGCGGGGATCTGCGCCGCGAAGAGGGGAGGAAGGTACTTCGTGAGCGACATGGGTATCGGCGGGACGATGCAGTATGTACCATAAACGACGCGCGGATTTACCGTACTGCGCGCAACAAATAATGCATGCCCCTTCGGAGCCTGTGCGCTACCACGCAGAAAATTTATACCCATAGATGAGAAATCCCTTCGATATCTGTGAGGAGTGGACAACGTATGAGCACCGCCCACTCCCTGGCTACGCTTTTATCTAGCAATATGTACTTTTCAACGATCAGAATGCTCTTCATTTTCTCACGACTGACGCGCGCTGACAAGCCCTCGATACATGCATTATACGCTTTTACCTAGCTGTTTGATACGTCTGAGCAGCTCTGTATTCGCGCGTATCTCTTCCTCGCTCAACTCTTCCCCTTCGGTAGGCAGGTCGTTTTCGTACGCCGCGAGGCTCTGCAAAAGCTCGGTCGTACCAGCGATACGCGCAAAATTCTTCAGCAATGCGCGAGCCTGCTCGTCGTGATTGAGACGAATATCGGTGACTGCCGCCTGGGCATAGAGCTCGGCGTACTGGCGCAGGAACAGGGTCCACTGCTGCGCCGAGGCGATACTATTCATAACGTGCTCGACCTGGGCGATAGCTTTCGTCTGTTCATCGCGGGCGCGTTCAAGCTCGCTGCGCTGGAAGAAGATACCGGCGCACCCATAACGCGTATCGGCGACACCCAGCGGGCGACGTTGCTGATGATAGAGCTTGAGCGCCTGCTCGAAATCGCCAAGGGCCGCGTCATTTTCATCCATACCACGCTGCGCCAGGCCGCGTGTGAGCAGCGCGTCGGCCTGTCCAGGCATATCGTTCGCCTGATTGAAGCGGAGCAGCGCCGCCTCGCAGCCTTCCAGGGCATCGTTCCATCGCTGTTGGGCCAGTTGGACCTGTGCCACCCCTAAAGCGGCAGCGCCATCGCCGCTGGTACTTTCAACAAGCTGATAGGCGCGGCCAGCGGCCAGAAAGGTCTCCAGAGCGGCTTCCAGTTCGTGACGCGCCAGATATGACTGGGCCATGCCTATTATGGCATCGGCGGCGACTAGCGGCTCCTGCTGCGCCTCGGCGCGGTTATGCGTATCGCTATAGTATTGCGCGGACTGCGCGAAATCACCCTGTATAAGGTAGATCTGCGCGCGCGCCGCCACGATCTGGGGCTGCAACTGTGCCGCGAGCGCATTGCGCTCCGTGGCAGCGTTGGCGGCGGCGAGATGAGACTCCGCGTCCTTGAGATCGCCCGCGTAGATGGCGAGCCGCGCCAGGCGCACTTCTGCGGCGGCGACGATGCGGGCAGCTGGCCCATCTCCCAGTGTCTCTACATGCGCGCGCGCATCTTCGTAGGCGCTCCTGGCCTGACCCGGCTGGCCCTCCTGCAGGTAGAGATCGCCTGCTGTCAGCAGCGCCCGGCTCTCGGCCTGCACATTGCCGATGCGATGCGCGAGCTGGCGCGCCTCCTGCAATGTCTTGCCTGCACGTTCAAACGCGTTGCGCCGAAACTGGATCTCGCCGAGTCCGGCGGCTGTCTCTGCCTGTCCCAACTTGAACGCGATCGACTGGAAGGTGCGCAGGGCGCGCTCCATCTGCGCATTGGCATAGGAGAGCTGACCACGGCGCAGGTTGATCTCACCCAGCAGACGACCGGATTGGGCGGTACCGAGGGCGTTGTGCTGCGTGGTGTACAGGTCCATGGCGGATTGAGCGCCGATCAGCGCCTGGTCGACGCTGCCTTGCAGAAGGGCTACTTCGGCTAGGCCCAGATTCGCGTCAGCCTGGCCCAACTCGTATTCAAGCGCGTTTGCCTGGGAGAGCGCGTCGACGAAGGTGTCGGCGGCCTGCTCAAGGCGCTCCTGGTCGAGATAGATGCGGCCCAGGCCCAGCAGCGCGTCGATCGTGCCGAACTGGTCGCGTGTAGTGCGGTAGATCTCCAGGGCGCGCTGGTAGCCATCAAGGGCGGAGGAGAAGTGGCGCGCCAGGCGTTCCACATCGGCGAGGCTGCGGCTGGCATCGGCCTCGTGGATACTATCGCCCGCCTCATTAAAATAGCGCATGGCCTCCTGATAATGTTCGGTCGCGTACTGCGCATTTCCGCGTTGCAGCTCTATATGTCCCAGCGCCAACGCGGCGTTTCCCAGACCCTGCGCGTTACGCTGCTGCGCACGATACATCTGCTGCGCGGCCTGATAGGCGTCCTGCGCTCGATCCAGGTGCGCTAACTGGCGCTCGATATGGCCCATAGAAAGCGTACTATTGGCCTCCAATAGCGGATAGCCAGCATCGCGGTACATCTTCGCCGCGCGCTGGTAGCTGTTGATCGCCGGTTCAAGGGAACCATTTTCGCGCTGCACATCGGCGATCAGCGCCCGGCTATCAGCCGCGCGCTTAAAGTCACTCGCCAGGCGGAAGTGGATCTCGGCGTCGCTCAAAGCCTCGATCGCGCTATCCAGTTTGCCATCGTTATAGGCAGTAATACCGTCCTGGTAGCGTTTCTCAGCACGCTGGCGGTCTTTTTCCTTTTTTGCCTGGTCATTTGCATCCATCGACATCTGTTTAAAACCTCAAACGGGGAGTGATAAGCTCTCTATACTTTGTTACTATGTCCATTGTAGTGTGTATGCAGGGGAAAGTCAAAAAGAGACGGGAACACGAAAGGGCGCGCGGGTGGAGATGCTCTCCATCCGCGCGCGAAAGGCTCATGGGGATTAGAGCTGGCCCTCCATACGACTTTTGGCAACGCCCATCTGCTCATCCAACTGCTTCTTGAGCTGCGTCTTGAGTAGGGGACCGGCCATCCTTAGCGCCTTGCCGGGATCGCCCTCGATTTCCACAGCGACGTGGGTACCGGTGGGGGTCGGCGTGAGATGCACACGCTGCTCAAAGGCAAAGGGACCCGAGGTCGTTTTCAAGGTAAACGCTTCATAAGGACGGTACTCGGTAACGGCACCTGGAATCTCGAAGTCGCGTCCGAAGAGCTCGATCACCAGCGTAAAGGTGGCTCCGAGTCCAACGGGGCCAGAGCTGGTCTGACGAATGCTCTTCATCCCCAGGTCCTTAATATTTTCGGGGTCGGTAATATAGGCAAAAACCGCCTCCATAGGGCGGTCCACATCAATAGAATGCTCAACCTGCATTGAAGCAACTCCTCCATCGATTATACGTAATATGTTTAGCTTATCAGCTTGAAACTGAACAGGACAGAATATATAGACAGAGTATAGCACGCTCGCGGCTTCTGCTGTGGTAGAGGAGACTTATGGTATTGCGAATAATATCTGACCAGGAAAGCTACCACAAAAACGCCCAATGATGATATAATAGCGAGAACCTATACAGCGAATCTTCAGGGAGTAACGGAAGAGCGACATCCCTATCTGACAGCCTAGCTAAGATGGAGATGGACGCGATTATTTCGAAAGGTAGCAGTAACCTATGAATGAAGAGACACTCGCGCATATAGACCTTTTCTCGACACTAGACAAGAAAGAACTCCAGGCGCTCGCCAAAAGTTGCCAGGAACGCATGTACAACACGGGCAGCACCATATTCTCGCAGGGAGATACGGGCGTG
Organism: Chloroflexota bacterium; assembly: GCA_030854195.1. GTDB lineage: Bacteria > Chloroflexota > Ktedonobacteria > Ktedonobacterales > Ktedonobacteraceae > JACDAE01. The sequence continues at coordinate 5,635 of JALYTQ010000034.1, read as the reverse complement.
GGGCTCTACGTCATTAAAAGTGGCAAAATCCGCCTTACGCAGGCCAACACGCAAGACAGGGCCGAGATCGACCTGGGCACGGCGGGAACCGGCGAAGTGATGGGCGAGATGGCACTACTGGACGATCTGCCTCGTTCGGCGACCGCCACGGCAGAGGGCGATGTCGACGTGCTCCTCCTGCCGGTATGGGAGTTCCGTGGCGTGCTGCGGCAGCATCCCGACATTGCATTGAAGATGCTCGCTGCACTGAGCCGACGGCTGCGCAAGGTAGAGACGCGTCGGCGGGAGTGGTAAAACGCTGAAATACAGCCAGAGACGCCGTTTCTGCGCGGCTCATCTGGCTGGCAGCCCCGGCCTGGCAGCGGAGAATAGGCGCGGCCCCACTGAAGCAAGCGACAGGTATATAGATCAAAGTTCCTCGGCAGGGAGTTGATGATCTGTTTTTTCGCGCTGTAAGAGCTTCTGAATCTCCTCGAACATCGTCTCCACATCGCCGAAAGAGCGATAGACGCTCGCGAAACGAATATAGGCGATCTGATCCATGCGGCGGAGATGGTCCATCACCAGTTCGCCGATGACATTGCTGGGAACCTCCTGCTTGCCAAAGCGATAGAGTTCCTGCTCAATCTCCTCCACTGCGTTCTCGATCTCGCCAGCGGGGAGGGGGCGTTTCTCGCAGGCTTTGCGCACGCCGACCGAAAGTTTTTGCCGATCGAACGGCTCGCGGCGCTGGTCGCGTTTAATCACCATCAGGTGAAATTTCTCGACGCGTTCGTATGTGCTGAAGCGGCCTTTACAGTGCTCGCACTCGCGCCGACGATGGATGGCGTCGCCGATATCGCGCGAATCCTTCACACGCGATTCGGTGCCGCCACAAAATGGGCATTTCATGATTCCATATCCTGTATATGCACAATGACAGTGGCACTATTTTACCACATGGGGCAGGCGCAGCGAGAAAACCGGCGCGAACGGCTTGCACAGCTCGTAGCAATGAGGGGTGGGAGTGCCGGGCGGGTAGAGAGGCACCCGGCATAGGCGAACGATATCACCAGGATTGAGCTGCCCGCAACTAGCGTGGCAAGGCCGGAGCGGCGGTAACCCGTTCAAGGGCCAAACCCCCAACCTCCTGCTGATCCGTGTGAGTCGCCTGATCTGGTTCTTTCTGGTCTAGCTCGGCCCCACCTGGTGTCGGCTGGCCGTGCAGATGCGGATGTACCTTTCCTATGTACCCTGAACGTAGACGCGAACCCTCGCGCCAGTACGCATACCAGTAGGGACCGTGCCCCTGACTATTGCGACAGGTGCTGCATGACGCCTTGCCACACTTACGATACTGCAACTGATAGGTGATGTGCTGATCACCCGGTATTTCGGTCATAATCCACTTACCCTTCCACAAATCAATAAACGTGTCCGTGTGCCTGGACACCGTTAGTATCTTATCATCAGTCAATGAACATTCGCTGAATCTAGCCCACTCAAAAATGAACATAAATTCATTTTATGGCGCGATATGGCGTTATATAGTCGGACAAAAATAACAGCATATTCATATTATTAATTGACATAATATACAAATCATTCAATAGAAGGAAGCAAGAGTGCACTGTCAGTTCCTACATCCCTTCTGCGCCATCTTTTGGCGTGCTGTTCTAGAAACAGAGTTGCTCTATACAGTTAACCTGAAAGAAGTGCGATTCGTCAGGAACTCCTACTAATGTCCTACACGATTGAGCACTGGTGATATAATAACGATATACCCGTACATTTTCCGAGAAGAGCCATCTGTTCCATTTGTTCTGTTGCGTTGTTGGACGGTAAAGGGGAAGTACATTATGCAGATCATTATCAAGGGCAGACAGATGCAGGTAACACCGGAGTTGCGTCAGCGTATCGAACGTAAAGTTCAGCGTCTCTCCCGCCTGCTTGAAGGGGATACGCGTATTGAGGTCACGGTGTCCGAGGAGCACACGCGTAGTGCGCGCGATCGCTTCTCGGTGCAGCTTGCACTTTCTGGGCATGCACGCCCTATTCTTAGCGAGGTCAGCGCGCTCAACGCGAGTACAGCGCTCGACCTGGTGCTTGATAAAGTGGTGACACAGATCGGGCGTCAAAAGCAGAAACAGACCACGGTGCGCCGTCACAAAACGGCCAGGGTGCTCTCGCTCTCGCGCTCTGGTCGTCTCGCGGTTCTCGATCAAGAGAAGGACGAAGAAGAGTTTGATAATACGGTCGCCGAGGAGCATAACGAGGAGATATGGTCGCGCGTGATGGAGATCCGCCGCCTTCCCACGAAGCCCATGAACGACCATGAGGTGATCGCGGAGATGGAGAAGAGCCAGGCCGCGTTTTATCCCTTCTTCAACGAAGAAACAAACAGTGTAAATGTGATGTACCGTCTGGAGGACGGTGGTTATGGGCTCCTGGTTCCCACGCTAGACTGACCGCTTAAAAAAGCAGGATACCCGCGAGGGTATCCTGTCTCTCCACAAAAACGCGCTACAACGTTATTTCGAACTCCCACGGCTGCGGTGCCAGATTTTCAAACTGACCGAGCGGGTCGACGACGCGAATAGTCAGCGTGCGCGCCTCCGGCGCTGGGAGGGGACGAAACTTCGCATTCCCTTGATAGACCGCGTTGTTCGGGCCACTAGCCAGCTCTGGCCGTGCCAACAGCATCCCTCCGCGCTCCCCGCTCCATTGGGTGCCAATGTTATCTTGCAAGGAAAAGAGAATGCGTGGGACAAAGGCAAAGCCCGTGCGCAATGGTGGTCGTATCCACAGATAGTGGAGTTCGAAGTGATTCTGATAGTAGTGCAACTGGTGCAAAATCAGCGTCATGTCCTGCTGCTTCTGCTCCAATTCAAGCGTCACCACGCGCACCGGTTCGGCGCGTGTTGTAAGCGACCCGCGCTCTTGTGCCTGGGGCTGGGGCATCGCCATCACTACCGGTGGGCGTGAGGCAAGTTCCAGAGCCTGCGCTGAAAACGGCGCGGCATCATGCAGAATATCATTACATAATTGCAGACAATCGTCACAAATGTAAGCTGCCCCTGGCCCCGCTATCATGCGGCGCACCTCCGAAGAGTGCCGCCCGCAGAACGAGCAGCGAGCCAATGACCGATCAAAACTCATAACGCCTTCCTCATTAGTGAAACAAGCAAATCAGCCCTTCTGCGTGCGCAATGCAGCGATCGCCTCATTGTGCAATCCTAGACGTTCAAGCAGAGAAGCGTGAGCCTCCCATTCCAGTGTGTCATTCACTGGCGTAAGCGATGTCGTTTCTAGCGGCAGGTCAGCAAGCGGCTCTTCACCAGGGTAGAGATGCTCGCCATACTTCCTGCGCAAGGCCAATTCGATCAAATGATCGGCAAAATGCGGATTTTTTGGGAGTAGAGAGCCGTGCAGATACGTCCCAAAAGTATTGCGATAGACGGCACCTTCGGCGTGGTCTTCGGCGTTATTGCCATATCCCTTCAGCACTCTGCCCAGCGGCTTCGCCGTCCCGAGATAGGTGCGGCCACCGTGGTTCTCGAAGCCCACCAGGGTCATACCGTTCCAGGTGATCGCCACGTCGCCGATGCAGCGCGGCGCGGAGGAGCCTTTGTGAACCGTCCAGGCGTCGAATACGCCCAGGCCACGCATATCTGGTCCCTCCGCCGGGCGATAGTAGTGCGCGAACAGCTGGTAGCCACCGCAGACCGCCAGCACCGGCATATTATCCTCGATCGCCGCCCACAGTCCAATCCCCTTCATCTCATACAGATCCTGGGCGACTGGAGCTTGTTCCTTATCCTGTCCTCCACCAATAAACAACATATCATATTCATCCGGTGCCAGGGCATCGCCGATCCCCAGTCCGACCACGCGTAATGCAATACCACGCAGCTGACAACGACGCTGCAATGTTACAATATTACCACGATCTCCATACAAATTCAGTTGATCAGGATAGAGATGTCCCAGTGTAAGAGAACGGGTAGAACTCGTGCTCATGCCTCATCTCCTTCCCAGTAGTGTGGCGTCAGCCCGCGCTGCTCCAGGTCACGATGCACTTCTAATAGGCCAGTATACGTTGGTACTATAAACAGGATTTCGCCTACAGGGGTCTGTTCGAGCGCTACATCCAGCGCCTTTTTCAAGCCATATACGCGTGCGGGTGCCGACGCGGCGGGCACAGGCACATCGGACACGGTGGGCGAAGCAGGCGGTGCGGACGGCGTGGACGGGCTTATAAATCGCGCCCCTACATGTTGCAGTTGCGTGCCTACATGTTGCAATTGCGTGCCTACGTTTTGGAAGCGCGCCCTTGCGCCCTGCGGTCGCGTCGTTTCGCGCGCCACGGGGAGGGGATGGGGTGGAATAATCGTCATCGCCTCTTCAGCCACGCCCGCGTACTTCAAGCGCAGTCCCAGGTCGAAGGCGCGGGTGCCGGCCACTACCAGCGTAGGCGTTACTCCGACCGTCCTTTCGAAATCTACATCCCAGATCCAGGAAATATCCCGGCCATCGGCGATGTTATCATTCAGTACGAAGAGCACATGGCGCGGATCACCCTGGCTGAACAATGTACGCAGAACTTCGTTGAAGCCGGTCGGATTCTTTGCCAGCAATAAACGGAGCGTGCGTCCCTCCACCTGCACCCGCTCGCCGCGTCCAAAAGCGGGCTTCGCCTGTTCTATACCACTGATGACCGACTCCCACGCGACATCAAGCGAGCGGGCGGCGGTAATGGCGGCGAGGGCATTATAGCTATTATAAAGGCCCGGTAAAGGAATAACTATTTCCTGTTGAGAAGTTCCGGCCATTATCTGCACGCGCTGACGGTCAAACGCGTCATGTTGGACCTGCATGGCGCGTATATCAGGCTCGGGACGCCGCAGGCCGCATTGAGGGCAATGGTAATGGCCCATATGGCTGTAGAAACGGGCGTCGTACACGAACTCGCCGCCACAGCGCGGACAGGTGCGCGTGTCCATTACCTGGTAGCGCGCTGTTCCTGTATCCGTGAGCTGGTTGAGCGCGAGATCATCAATGCCGTAGTAGACCTTTTTTCCTGCAAACGACTCACCCAGAAAAGCTACTCCGGGATCGTCCGCGTTTAAGACGAGCGTCGTGGTTGGTGGAAGCTGGCTAATGGCATTACGCCAGAAGGTCGCCACGCTATCGACTTCTCCGTAGCGGTCGAGCTGATCGCGAAAGAGATTGGTGAAGACCACGACGCGCGCGGGAATCTCCTGTACGAGATGTGGAAGGGCGGCCTCGTCGATCTCCAGCACGGAGATGGCGCGTCCCGAGCGGCGCAGATGGCCGTTGGGGAGTGCGCGAATAACGAGCGAGCTTGCCACGCCGCGTTCCAGGTTCGAGCCTTCGCGGTTGCGCCACACGCGCAATCCGCCGTCGCGCAGAATGGCGGTGATGAAGCTGCTCGTCGTCGTTTTCCCATTTGTGCCAGTAATGAGCACGGAGCCGTATTCAAGCTGGGTCGCCAGGTGCGCGACGATACCTGGATAGACGCGTTGCGCGACAACGCCGACAATGCTCGTCCCGCCGCCCAGGTGCAGGCGACGACTGAGCGCGCCCACCGTGCGGCCCGCGATAACGGCCAGGCCCGCGTTGAGCATGGCTCGCC
>JALYTQ010000253.1 GCA_030854195.1 Chloroflexota bacterium | reverse complement strand
GCCCAGATCCGTAAAGATGCAGCTTCACAAGGTCTGGATCTTTCTTCCGTACATTTTCTCGATATGAGTATGAGCACAGAGTTTCCCGACGAGGTGGAGCAATATACTGCAACTACACCAGATGATATGCAGCGAGAGACGATCATTTATACCATTATCCAACAGGTCAAGCGTTCGCTCCCTCAACGCATCTTTTTAGATAGTATGTCGCAACTCCAGCGTCTTACTCCCAACGCTTTTCAGTACCGCCGACAGATACTCGCCTTCCTGCAGTCTTTTGTCGCACAGGGATCGACGGTCCTGGTGACGTCCGAAAGTCTTGATACCGCTACTGACGAAGATCTTCAATTCATCTGTGATAGCATCATCAACTTGAACTGCACTATAGACAGGCAAACACTTAATATCAGTAAATATCGCGGGTCGGGTTTCCGACGCGGTGACCATAGCATGCGCTTATCTGAAAAAGGCATGCAGGTTTTCCCTCATCTCCTCCCCGAAATGTCTATTCAGAATTACAAGGCTGAAACACTCTCTTCAGGCATACCTGAATTGGATGAGCTGCTACACGGTGGCCTGGAACGCGGCACGGTCAGTATCATTACTGGTCCCAGTGGCGTGGGCAAGACAACCATGGGTATCCAGTTTATGAAGGAAGCGGCGGCACGCGGCGAACGTTCACTGGTATACATCTTTGATGAGGCAGAGGAGACGCTCCTCCACCGCTGCGAAGCCATCAATATTCCAGTGCATACGATGATGAAGCAAGGTAAATTGCTCGTCTCACGCATAGAACCGCTACATTTTACTCCTGACGAGTTTGCATACATGGTGAGAAAAGAGATAGAACGAGAGCAGACCTCTATAGTGATGTTTGATAGTATCTCCGGCTATCGCCTCTCGATGAGCGGGGAAGACATGGTGCCCCATCTGCACGCGCTGTGTAAATACCTCCAAAATAGCGGTCTCACGGTTCTACTGATCAACGACGTAGAGTCCATCACGGGCGGATTTCGTGCAACCGAGATCGGTATTAGCTATATGGCGGATAATATTATTTTCTTGCGTTACCTGGAAACACAGGGTGAAATACAGCGAGCAGTGGGTGTGCTGAAAAAACGCATGACGGACTTTGAAAGAACGTTGAGGAAGTGGGAGATCACCCGCTATGGCATCAAGGTCGGCAGCCCGTTGACCAATCTGCGCGGTATTTTAAGTGGCATTCCAGAACTTCTTGATCCCCATGATCGCTAGCATACCTCTACCAGCGGAATCAGTAGTAGGGAAGGGGCTTGCCCCCATCCGGCTCGGGGAGCGCGATCAGGCCAGGGAATGGAGTTGATGGCAAGCGGATGGGGGCAAGCCCCTTCCCTACTATTGAAAAGAAACCTATTGCGCTAGGCGTACCGCCAGTTCCGCCAACGTGCGTACACCTACGCCCGTAGCCCCCTTTTCCTGATACGACTTCTTGCTATCCAGGTAGCTGGTACCGGCGATATCCAGGTGTGCCCACTTTGTATCGCCCACGAAGTTCTCCAGAATCTTCGCCGCCGTTACCGCGGAGGCGTAGCGCCCACCTGTCTGCTTGATGTCGGCGATATCGCTCTTGATCGCGTCGCTATACTCATCGTCCAGCGGCATAGGCCAGTACTTCTCGCCAGCCGCGCGTCCCGCCGCGATAATCTCGTCGGTTAGCGCCTCGTCGTTGCTGAACAGGCCGGTCATGACGCTTCCCAGCGCGACAACGATTCCGCCTGTCAACGTCGCCAGGTCGATGATCGGCGACAAGCCCTGCTGTACGGCGTAGGAGAGCGCGTCGGCCAGGACGAGACGGCCCTCGGCATCCGTATTGACGATCTCGATCGTCTTGCCGTTCATAATGCGCAGGATATCACCTGGATGGTAGGCCGTTCCGCTGGGCATGTTTTCGCAGGTTGGTACCAGCGCGGTGACGTTGATGGCGGGCTTCAGCGCGGCAATCGCCTGCATGGCACCAAGCACTGCGGCGGCTCCGCCCATATCGCCCTTCATCTCATCCATTCCCGCTGCTGACTTGATCGAGATGCCACCGCTATCGAAGGTGATGCCCTTTCCGACGAGGGCCAGCCCTTTCGCGTCGCTCTGGGGCGCGCCGCGATAGCGCAGGATGATAAACCTTGGCGGCTCGGCGCTGCCCTGTGAGACACCAAGCAGACCGCCCATCTGCAGCGCGGTGATCTTCTCTTTGTCGAAAATCTCACATTCCAGTCCAGACTGGTTGGCCATAGCCTGTGCGCGCTGCGCCATCTCGGTGGGCGTCAGCACACACGGCGGCTCATTCACGAGGTCGCGCGCGAAGTTCGTGGCCTCCGCCAGGGCGCGGCCCCGCTTGAGCGCCTCCTCAGCTTCAGCCGTCTCCGTGCCTTCGGTCAGAATGCTCAGTTGCGCGATGCCGCTCTCTTTCCCGTCTTGCTCTTTGTGCTGATACTTCCTGAACGTGTACTGGCCCAGAAGAGCGCCCTCCGCCTGTGCCTCGATGGCCTGCACGCTATCGAATGCTGCGCTGTTCCATTGTAGGGCCAGCGTAACGGTGTGCGCGCCGCTGTTCTGCGCGTAGCGCGTGGCGATGGCGCTGGCACGACGCAGTGACTGCGCGTTGATCGCTTCCTGCTTGCCCAGGCCAACGACGATGACTCTTTGCGCCACCAGGCGACCCTGTGGATGCAGGCTGAGCAGTTCGCCCGGTGCTCCCTTGAATTCTCCACGTTCGCTGCACGCGGTGATCAGTCCGTCCAGCAGCCTATCTACGGATGTAGCTGCCGGAGATAAGGCAATGTCTCCCGTTTTGCGGGCGGCTCCGACGATCAATACGTCGCCTGTTACGTCGCGCACTACTTGCGTGATTGCTTGAATATGCATGCTTGCTCCTGAAATCTAGTCGTCTCCTGCGCGACATGGGCATATTCTTCGTAGTAACCAGAAAACGCGGAGTACCCGTGGCACTTACAAAGGAGTGTCCCATGTCGGAGAAACGGAGTTTATTTAGGGTATAACTCTATTTTATTATGACAGTTGAGGTCAACTCTTTTTTCTCATCCACCTGCGCTACTTTTTAGGCAGCAACCGTTCTACTACCTCTAGCAATTGACGCGGCTTGAATGGCTTGGTCAGGTACTCCGTGCAGCCGATCTGTTTTGCCGCTTCGCCTTCATCGTGCAGGGCATAAGCGGTGACTGCCACGATCGGAACGTTCGCCAGCCCCGGACGCGCGCGTATCAACTGTGTCGCCCTGTAGCCATCGAGGACGGGCATGGATAGGTCCGTCAGAATCAGGTCTACCTGCTCGTGATCTAGCATGTCGAGCGCCTCTCGCCCATTGGTGGCGCTCAAGCAGCGATACCCGCTGCTGGATAGAACTCGCTCAATAAGTAGGCGGTTCGATGTCTCATTTTCGACGACGAGGATGGTTGCCAGCCCCGTTTCATGTATTGGTGTGCTCATGGTCTCTCTCTCATTTGATTGCTATGTCTGAACTATCTACTCCCGACTCTGCTTGCAGCCTCCACTGGTAGGGTGAACGAGAAGGTCGAGCCCTGCCCTGGAATGCTCTCTACCGCGAAATCACCGCCTTGTAGCTCGGTAAGCTTTCTCGCTATGGTCAGACCCAGACCTGTGCCTCCGAAGCGACGCGTTGTGCTGCCGTCCTCCTGGCGAAACGCTTCAAAGATGTAGGTGAGTGCCGATGGCGAGATGCCGATGCCCGTGTCGCTGACCGAGATGCGCACCATTTCGTCATCATGCACAAGCTGACAGAGAATAGTGATGCCGCCTCGCTCGGTGAACTTCAAGGCGTTCGATACGAGATTAAGGGCGACCTGGCGCAAACGATGGCTGTCAGCTTTGATCAGCGGCATTCTATCGTCTATGACCAGATTAAGATAGAGCTCTTTCTTGTTCGCCATTGGCTTGACCTGATCCACAACCTCCATCAGACAGGGTTGTAGCTCGATTGCTTCAAGCTTGACCTCGATGCGATCGGCCTCGATCTTCGAGAGGTCGAGCATATCGTCAACCAGGTGCGATAGATCCTCGGCCCTGTTTACGATAAGCTGGACATGTTCCTCCTGCTCCGACAGCAGTTTTCCGTCGTAGCCCTCTAACATGAAATCTCCATAGCTGATAATGCTGTGGAGCGGTGTGCGTAGTTCATGTGTGACGTTGGCCAGAAACTGGGATTTCAGATGGCTGGCGCGCTCCAGGGCCGCGTTCTTTTCCTTGACCTCCGCGAAGAGCAGCGCGTTTTGAATAGCCACCGCTGTCTGCGCTGTGACCGTGCTCAGGAGAAAGGTGTCGCGACTGCTGATCTGGCGCGGCGTATCGGTGTACAACATAAAGGCACCAATCGCCTGGTCGTGCAGGAGAAGGGGGACCGCGATCGCCGAGCGGTATCCGGCCTCTAACGCCATGCGCGTCCACTTGCCCTGGTGCTCGCGGTCGATGGACGCGATATCTTCTCCATAGGCGATTTTGTGGCGCTGAATAACCATGTGACTCAGCACCTGATCCAGGTCGCGTACGGCCAGGCGAGGAATACGCGGGCGGCGTAGTCCGTAGGATTGCGCTTCTGCCGTATCTCCCTGCACCGCTTTGCGTTTTCCACTGGCCCTGGTCAAGCGAGCGTTAGTGATAGCCGCCATTTTTGAGGTGATTGCCAGGGTGATATCCGCGTCTGGATCGGCATGGACGGTAACTGCTCCCTGCTGTTGCAATGAGTGCGAGAAGAGCGAGTTGGGCGCACTGTGCGCGTCAACGATCTGGCCCGCTACCTCCGACCACTGCGCGACCGCCCACGGTGAAAGCATCTCACGCCCGTAAAGCAAGAGCGATACATGTTTGACCTTCATGATATTGCCCAGGCGCGTGACGATCTCGCCAAGCAGGTGCTCCAGGTTCAGCGTCGAGATCAGGGCATCGCTGGCAATTAAGAGGTTGCTCATCTGCTCGGCCATCGCCTGGCTTTCGTTTTCAAGCTCGTCGGCCAACAGGTTGAATGATTGCGTAAGTTGCGTAAGTTCGTCGTCAGTCTGTTCCACTTGCTGCTCGACGGTGTTCGTGACCAGCGGCTGCACATGTGCGAGGAGTTGACGCAACGGCTTTGTAAAGAGGAAATGTTTCATAAAGACGTAGGCTAAAATGCCCATGCCAGAGATAAAAAGGCCAATACCGGCGATAATGAGGAGCAGGCGTGGATCGCTGCCGTTGAAGATGTACAGCGGCTCGACTGCTACAATGACTAACTGCGCCGCGTCGGTATTCTGACCTGCGGTGGCCTCTGCCAACGTAAGATAGCGCTGGCCGAGCTTCAGAGATGCGCCCGCTGTACAGACTTTTCCCACGCCTCCGCTCTGTGAAAGAGATAGGCTCTGCAGCGAGGTTTCACTGATGCCCTGCACCTGTCCTCCAATACAGAACAGCGTCGGCGTCCCCACATCTTGCGTCAACAGGTGCGCAAAGTTGTTGTCGATGGTTTGAAACGCCAGCAGCACGCCCAGCGTTGTGCCGCTGCTGGTGCGTATAGGGATGGCGACGCTCAGAGACCAGTTCGTCCCGCCTGTGCCAGGAATGCTGCGCTGTATGGAAGAGCTTGTTTGCCCCTGTAGACCCTGTGCGAGCAATGGACCGTCCTGAGAGACAAGGTCCTGTGCTGAGAGCGTTGTATCACTCATCTGCGCCAGCACCTGCTGCTTGCTGGATACCAGCGCGATTGCGGCAAGGGAATTGCGTGAGAACGGTCCCACGAGCAGGCTTTGCAGGTGGCTCTGTGTCGCTAGCGTAGCGGGTTGCTGCGTCAGTGTGGCGATGAGGTCCGGGTCGGTCGCAACATGCCCCAGATTCTCTTTGAGGGTATCGCTATGCGCCTGATATGCTTGCTTGATGAAGGTCAGATGGGACCTGGCTGTGCTCGTGGCCTCGTTTCTGGAGTAAACAGCCAGCAAAATCCACGAGAAGAGCATAAACAGGACTATGCAGAGGAGAAATATGAAAACCGTATAAACGGTAAGTGTTCCCTCACGTGACCGCCCAATGAACCGCATGCTACCCTTTCTGTGTGGAAAAGTAAGGAGAGGACGGGGTGCCAGCTCGTTCTCCCCTTACCACGCGCTCGCATAAGCGTAACGCGAAGCTCTAGGAGGTGCGCGTGCCGACCCCATGGGGAAAAGGTCGCACGAAACCCGAATATATGCTACAAGCTGCTCGTCGAGGTGGATCTGCTTGCCCACATACATCCTGCCTTCCATCCCAGGCTTATGTATTATAACGTATAAGTGAGCAAATTGTTATCATTTTTGAGGGCAATTTTTCGTACGAAAGAAATTTGCTCTTCCGCCCCCACGTTGGTCAACCTCTCCGCGCTTCTGTCTCATACCTCCCCATCCAGGCCAATCACCCGTTCTCGCTTCTCCAGTGTACTTTTATGGAATCTCGGTCCATTGTAGTGGACCTTGTATAGTGCCTTTATCTAACTGTAACGATGTATTGTGTTGTGTATCTACAAGATAGATCCCTTGCTGTCCATTGCCCTGAACCAGCACCAGTCGGGCTGGATCTGTAGCGGACCAGCTCAACGCTGTAACAGTTCCCTGCTGTTTGAGCGTTTGTGCCATTGCGGGCTTCTGCATATCCGCGATCAGTGCACGCGTGCCTGTGCTGTACGCCAGGTGGCTCCCATCGGAGGACCACGCGGGCGACGGGTTGGTCGCTACGCCTGTCGCGATCAGCGTGTCGACCCCTGTGAGCGTGTTTAGCACATGGTAGGTGCCGCTCCCAGATGCCACGGCGGCGAAATAGCCGATCGAGAGGTCATCAGGAGACCACTGCGCGTCGCTTATCTGCTGGCCTGCCGCTACTCTCTCAATGCTCCCTGCCAGATTAAGGATGACAAGAGCTCCCGCTGGCTTCCCGGCAACTAGCAGCCATTTCCCCGTTGCGCCGCTGCCATTCTGGCTATAGCGCGCCTCTAGATAGTCGCCGCTAATCAGCAAGCTCGGTCCCACGTTTTCAGCTACCCCGACGCGCTGCGTCCAGATGCTATGCACGTGTCCCGCGCCTCCAATGCTCCACGTCAGAGCGGGTATGGCCGTATTTGACGACCAGTCAAGCGCGAGGATCGCGTCGCCAGGGCGCTCAGGTACCGTAGAGAGGGTAAGCACGCCGCGCGTCTGTACGTTGTAGTCAAGTATAGACACATTGCCGTTTGCCTGTACCTCGAAGGCAAGGCGCACGCTATCGGGCGACCATACGGGACGCGAGACCGCTCCAGGCATAGGAAGCGTGACCTGGCGTATCTCTCCTGTAGCGAGCATATAGACGTAAAGCTGCGGAACGCCTCTGGGCGCGGCAAGAAACGCCAACATGCTACCATCTTGCGACCATGTAAGGCTGTCGCGTATCGTCGCTCCCGTCGTCGTTTGCCACTGGAGTGCCTGACCGGACGGGAACAATGGTTGCCGGATAACGGTATCGTTCTGTCCATCGCTGCGTATG
>JALYTQ010000453.1 GCA_030854195.1 Chloroflexota bacterium | reverse complement strand
CCGCGGGACTGCGCGAAGAGAAATTGACGCAACAGCAATTGCCGCCTATCGTGCTGTCAGTTCCAGGGAGCAATAGCGCGGATGTGCGCGAACAATACGCGGTCTTCCAACAAATGTGGCAGCAGGCGCTCGGTATCACCGTCACTATTGATTATGTTGATTACGCGAAGTTCCAGACAGAGGTCGGCGCGGCTACCAACAATCCGCACGGGCTCATGTTCTGGTACGCCTCCTGGCTCGCCGACTATCCCGATGCGCAGGATTGGACCTCGCTGCAATTCGCCAGGGGTTCGCAATTCAACACTATGAATTACGGGCAAAACTCCGCCTCGGACGCGGCGCAACAGCAAGCGGTTCAGCAAGCCCTGGCCCTGGCAGATGCTAACACGGTTCCGGCAGAGCGACAGCGGCAATATCAGCGGGCCGAGCAGCAACTCGTCAATGATGTCGCGTGGCTTCCCATCGCACAGCAGGTTGCCAGCTATGTGCAGAAGCCATGCGTGCAGGGCATAACGGACACTCCCTATGGAGTAACACCACCCGACGATTGGGGAAAGGTCTTTATCTCCACCGCGACACCTTGCGCCAATACATCCCTACTGAATGGTTAAAGGCGAGAAAACTCTTTTGCACAACGTTTTTTCAGACAAGTGTGAGATTCCCGCTGTTCATAGACGTAATTAAGTATGTGCTACCGTTGCAGCGGTCAATCTGTATTCCCGGCCTTAACGTGCTCTGTTTTCTGTTTCTACAACCCGTGTGGAAGCTTTACAGGTCTTGATTCTTGCGCGAACGAGAAGGTCCGATGCTCATAGAGCATATATACATGGAGAAGGAGGTGCACATCTACCGAACGAACAGGCAACCTGATGTAGACTCCACCTACGGAGAACCAGGTATGTCCCCTACTGTTTCAGTCCAACTATTTGTTCTTCCATAAGAACAAGAAGTAATTCCGAGGTGCAACACACTATGAATATTACCAAAAAGGCCCTCCTGCCAGCCTTTTTCTTGCTCGCCATGTTAGTGGCGGCCTGCGGCGGTGGATCGAGCTCAAGCTCGACAGCGGGCACCAAAGCGCCTGCGAACAAACAGGTATTTGTCAGCACGTATGTCGGCTATGCTGTACCGGATATCAGCTCCTTCGACCCGGCAAAGGCAACTGATTTCAACTCCGCCGCTGCTATCGAGACCGTTTTTACTGGACTGGTCTCCGAGGATGATAACCTGAATGTCCACCCGCAGCTGGCCGCTTCCTGGACACAGTCTGCCGACAAACTGTCCTGGACATTCACCCTCAAACCAGGGCTGAAGTTCAGCGATGGTACTCCGCTCACTTCAAAAGACGTAGCCTATAGCATCGACCGCGCGTTACAGCCCGCGCTTAAATCGGTTACGGCCCCTTACTATCTGCGCTACATTAAAGACTCAGGCAAACTCAACAGCGGCGCTATCAAGACGATCATCGGCGATAGCCTGCTCACGCCAGACGACAACACGATTACGATCAAGACCAGCAAAGTGGTCCCATACTTCCTCGATACATTGACCTTCCAGGCAGCTTATGTCGTTGAGAAGAGCCTGATCGACAAGTATGGCAACACAAGCTGGACTGATCACCTGACCGAGGGCGGCGGCTCTGGCCCGTTCAAGGTTCTGCACTATATCCACAACAAAGAGATCGACATTGTACCTAACGACAACTACTACGGTCCCAAGCCGCAGTTGAAGGAAGTTGTCTTCCCCTTCTACAAGAACGAAGACACGACGCGCAAGGACTACCTTGTGAACCGCGTTGATGATGCTACTATTCCGCTGGCCGACTACGCTTCGGACAAGACGCGCCCGGATTTTTACAAGCATCTTATCCTGGCGACCAACTACTACACGATGAACTACAACCACAAGCCTTTCGACAACGTGCATATTCGCCAGGCGTTTGCGCTGGCGATCAACAAAGACCTGATCGTGAATAACATCTGGAAGGGCTCTTACCTGGCAACCAACCATATTGTGCCCCAGGGCCAGTATGGCTACAATCCAAACCTGACGGGTCCTGCTGGCGTCAAAGGCACCTCCGGTGATACAGCGATGGCCAAGCAGTTGTTCCAGCAAGGACTACAGGAAGAGGGTTATAGCAGCGCATCTCAATTGCCATCGATCACGCTGACCTATGCAAGCGCCGGCAGCCAGGCATCGAGAGATGAAGTCGCTGCGATGCAGCAGATGTGGCAGACGACACTGGGCGTCTCGGTCAAGACAAACGATATCGACCTCAATACCCTGTTTAACGACGA
>JALYTQ010000252.1:6513-7615 GCA_030854195.1 Chloroflexota bacterium | reverse complement strand
GATCCGGGTCGATGCGAAAATGTATTGATGGAGCCATAAATGCAATCCTTCCTACTTACCTCATGCCGCAATACTGTAAAGGGTCCGCGTCTACTTCTACGACGCGACCTCTTCCTGAGTTGCTACCTATACTTTTGTGGGATAAAAGAAACCTTTTCTTGATACTGATCCGTATAAGAAGTATGCTTCATACTAGAACATCGGAAGAAAACGCCATTAAGGGATATAAAGGAGTATGCTCTATGTTTACACAAAAAAGGTTGCCCTTTCTGCTATTGGCTATGGCGAGCCTGGTATTACTGATTAGCGCGTGCAGCCAGCCCGGTTCGACCGGGAGCACGCCGCAGAGCTCGCTCTCCGTGGGCCAGGTGCTCCAGAAGAGCGCCGCCGCCATGAAACAGCTGAAATCCTCGCATGTGGAGCTGCAATCCACGACCAATACGCAAACAAGCGGTGGCACTGTCAGCACAGGAACGACCACGACTACGGTTCCCTCAAAGATAGACCTGACGATCAAGGGGAGCGGCGACCAGCAACTGCCCGATCAAGAGCAGATGAATCTCACTCTTAATAATAGCACGAATCTAGCGGAGATTCTGCAGGGCGACAAGGTGTATATCAAGAATCAGCAGGGCCAGTGGTACGTGTTGAACAAGAGCGCGCTGCAGGGGCAGGTCGGCAACCCTCTTTCCGGCATGACGATCGACCAGAACACGCTATTGGGCATGTTGCAGCACGTCAAGATCACCGACAACGGCGACCAGAACCTCAACGGCCAGAGCCTGCGCCACATCACCGCCCAGTTGGATAAGGACGCGCTGCGCCAACTGCTGAACGCCAACGCTCAGTTAAAGAACTCGCTGGGCAATGCGAATACCGATAGTTTGCTCAACAACACAAAATCGTTCCTCTCCACGGTCGACGTGTGGATCGACGAGACGAACTTTTATGTGCATCGCACCGAACTGAAGATCAACCTCGACGCCGATACCAGCTCTGTTGGCAACGGCGCGCCGACCAGCGTTAAGAGCAATACCGACACCATCGTCGACCTGAGCAAGTTCAACGACGCCGTGACTATCACGCCGCCAACCAACGCCAC
>JALYTQ010000252.1:0-6503 GCA_030854195.1 Chloroflexota bacterium | reverse complement strand
TAGGGATGGGCCTTGCGTCCATCCTGCTCGGCGAACGTGATGGGCACCCGGATGGACGCAAGGCCCATCCCTACTGAATAGGTACAAAAAAACGTCGACCGCGCTGAGATAAACGTACATCCCAGCGCGGTTAACGAGAGAGCAATACCTGCCCACACGCGAGGATCTGTCGCGCATTGCGCGCTGGTTGCACCAGCACAGACCAATGCTGATCCGGCAGGACAGAGACGCCCTTAAAGCTTGTCTTTGCGTTCCCGATTCCCTGCTCGCCCGCCGTTAACGGCTTCAGTTGATAGACCATCTTTCCCCTGGCTACGCACGTCCCCTCAAAAATTTCGCTTCGATACAGCATTCTGGCAGGAAGCCCGATCATTGAGACGGTCACGATCAATGTGTGATCAGACAATACCAATCCAACCATCAGCAATACCACCCCAAGAACACCTCTTTTTAGTCGCAATAGATACATCAGTAACCAGACTCCTTTTTATAGCTTTCCTTTCATTTTACACAATAGCCGTAATCTTACAATCATCAATACAAGTATTTCTATTTTCATTATCTATGTATAGTCATAAATAGGAATAGATAGTGACGGTTTACGTACGGAAGCGTTGCAAAGTCGGAGATCAGCCACCTTATTATCGTTTTAGTGTGTTCCGTTTTTATTGTAAATATGCAACGAAAGAGAAAATCGTAGATGTGTAAATCCGACTCTTACGGACGTAGAGTGCTCTACGAGAGCTTGCGGCTATGTTTCTGTAGTATAGCCTTGCTACCATGCCTGCTTGGTATAAGCGCTTTGGGCGGCTTCGGGCAGGTCAGTTTCGCGAAGTCTCTTACATCTCCTGTCTATACCATTAATGGAACAGTCTTCGACGATTATAACCAGAATGGTACCCAGGATGCTCGCGAACCTGGGGACTGGCGTATCGGCGCTCCTCCGACGATCTCTTTGCAGCCGCTTACACCAAACAGATGGTGAACTATAAACCGAGCGGAAGCACGGGTGCTATCTATATCATCCATCACGCGAACAACACTCCGAACGTGGATGCAACGCCGTTTGTTGACCTCAACGCCCTCTTCGGGGCCAATCCGCACACTGCCACCAACAATTACGTTCCCGACGTTTCTGCCTATGATGCTGTAGGCAAAACCGGGCTGGGTGGCATGGCCTTATCGGACGACGAGAGCACCCTGTATGTGATGAATCTCGCCGATCGCAACCTGTATGGCATTCCCATTTGGAGCAGCACCCAACGCGCCAACAACACCTGCAGCCGTGGCTATTACCCACACCCTCATACCTTCCCCTGCGGACTGCCCGAGCAGCAGCGATATACGCCCCTTTGCCGTCACCGCTTACCGGGGCCTGATCTACGTCGGCGCTGTCTGCTCGGCTGAATCTACAATCACCCAGGCACAACCCCAGGGTGATCCCACCAAATTGAAGGCGTACGTTTTTGTGTACACGCCCGGCACAGGCTTTACAGCTGCGCCCATCTTTGAAACGCCTCTAAACTACACGCGTCACTGTTCCAATTACGCATTTAATAATGCAGGTGGCTGTACCAGTGGATATAGTGCTCTATGGAGAGCGTGGCAGCCCAACTCAACACAGGCATACGCGGTTGGTGATTATAATGATTATCCACAACCCATTCTGAGCGGCCTCGCCTTTGACAATGGAGATCTCATCCTCGGCCTGCGTGATCGTTATGGCGACCAGGCTGGACACAATGTGCCGGGGCTTCCTGACGGCATTACAGGTGGAGATACGCTCCGCGCCTGCCTTAACACAGCAGGAAACTTCTCATCGGGCTGGACGCTGGAAAACAATGGCGTCTGCGGAGCGACGACCACCGCCGGAAAAAATAACGGCAAAGGGCCAGGTGGGGCCAATACTATTACCAGCAGTATTTCCAACCATACCACGATTATGTGAGCCAGGGAGGACTGGCCCAGGTTCCCGGCTTCCCCGGTGTAATGAGTATAACTTTTGATCCTACTACCAATATTGACTCAGGTGGCACGCGCACCTATACTAACGCGGATGGCACACTGGCCAATGGCTATGAAATCTTCCAGAATAATACGCCCAACACCTTTGGCAAGGCCAATGGCTTAGGCAGTCTTGTGCCCTTTTGCCAGTCAGCTCCCATTGAGCTTGGCGATCGCGTGTGGTTCGACAGCAATGGCAACGGCATCCAAGATGCGAATGAACCTGGTATCGCAAATGTGATGGTCCATCTGTATGCCGCCGATGGCACCACATTATTGCAAACTACGACGACCGATGCCAATGGGAACTACGCCTTCACCATTTCGCCCTATACCAGCTACGTGATCAAACTGGATAAAGCCGCTGATTACGCGAGCAACGGTCCTCTTCACGCATACCAGCTCACGACTCCCAACAAGGATAGTAGTACGCACAGCACGGATTCCAAAGGAGTTCTCCCGGCACCTGCTCAGCCGCTGGGAAATGGTAATTATCCGCAAATCACGGTTGGAAACCATAATCCTGGACAGAATGACTACAATCAAGATTTCGGCTTCAGTGCCTTTCCCGACCTCTCCATTACCAAGACCCACGCCGGTAGCGGAGCTTTCATGATCGGTCAGACCGCCTCCTATACCTTGCAGGTTACTGCTAACCCGGCGGCTGGACCGGTTGTAACTGGACAACCCATTACCGTCACCGACACTATTCCCTCCGGTTTAAGCAATGTGACAGCAAATGGGGGAAGCTCTTGGAACATTAGCGGGAGCAGCACCATTACCGCTACCTATACGGGTAGCTATCCGGTCCTCCCTGGAACCAACCTAGCGCCGATTACGATCAGTGGAACGCTGACCAATGCAGCAGCGCCAGCGCTGGCTAATAGTGCGACCGTCTCCACTCCCACCGATGGGAACGTGAGCAATAACACGGCTAGCGATACGCTTCAGGTGTGTGGACCCGATCTCACTATCGTCAAAACTCATCAGGGTGGAAGCACCTTCAAGGTGGGTCAGACGATCACGTATAACTTGCAGGTAAGCAACGCGGCGACGGGCGGGCCAATCTTTAACGGCGAGCCAGTAACAGTAACCGATGCGCTACCCCGTGGTATCGACGCCGTTCAGGCTCATGGGACCGGTTGGCACATTAAGCTCACCACCACGCGGGTCAATACCACCGTCGTTGCCACCTACGCTGGCAGCTATCCCATTGCATCTGGTGCTCAATTCCCGGTCATCATCGTGACGGGCAAGCTAACCAATGCTGCAACGGGGTCCCTGACCAATAGCGCGAGCGTCGCCACACCGTTAGACAGGCATGGAGGCAATAATACAGACAACAATCATATTGTGGTTGAGCGCCAACCTGATCTGTCTGTCAGCATGAACCACAATGCTGTGCCTTGCGCGAAGGTCAAACGGCAGGTTACTTATCAAGTACAGGTGCATGTCATGCCTGACTCTGGTCCTATTGAGCATAATGTCCCGATTACGGTCGTCGATGCCGTGCCCAATGGACTCCAAAGCATAGTCGCAAGGGGGTCGGGTTGGCAGGTGAGGTTCGCGCCCGGCAGGGGGACGACGCAGGTGATTGCAATCTATCGCCGCAATGCTGACCTTAACGCCAACACAACCCTGCCGCCGCTGCTCATCAATGCAACGGTCAGCAACTACTCTGACAGGCCGCTGCTGAGTATGGCGCGGGTTGATGTGGCAGGAGATAGCAATCCGGCTAACAACTCGGCCCGCGACCTGCTCTCGGTCTGCCATCGCCCGCCCGCGCTTCCGCCAACCGGAAGCAATCCTGACACCTTGAAAGGTCTTGTGCCCTTCAGGAAGTTTCGCCTCCGCTAAATAAGTGCGTTGAGGAAAGATGGGACAGGGTGAGAAATTAATTTCTCATCCTGTCCGTTTTTCAGTTCTCAGCGGTACCATTCAAGCAGAAAGGTCAAAATTGTGGCTCAAAAACGGCTTATATGCTACGCCTTATTGCTTTGTCTATCCCTGTCTGCGCTTGCCTGGCATAATCCGACGCACGCCTCCGCACACAGATGCGGCGCGCCACAACAAATGGTAGGAGTGCGCCTGCTCATTCCACGCATCAATGTCAACGCGCCCGTTGAACGTGTGGCGGTGGATGCAAGCGGCTCAATGGCTGTCCCTATTGTTCAACAATGGACGGGAGTGGGCTGGTATATCTACGGTCCCTATCCTGGAGACGTGGGGAGTGCCGTTATCGATGGGCACCTGGACCGTCCTGGTGGCTCGCCCGCCGTCTTCTGGAGTTTGCGCCAGTTGCGCGCTGGCGACCAGGTCTTCTTTGATAGTCCTGGCAAGCCGCGCCTGCGCTTTCGGGTGACAAAGGTGGCAACATATACACCCGCAACAGCTCCCCTGGATGCAATCTTCAACAACACGAACGGGCACTTTCTCAACCTGATTACCTGCGCGGGCACCTGGATTCCTCGCATTCACCAGACTACTCTCCGCCTGGTTGTTTACACGACATTGATCTAAAATGTCACAGTTGGTACATGCATGCCAGTATATTGGGATATGTGCTAACATGCATATACCAACTGTGATTTCTAGCGCGTCACAACATCAGGCATCGTCCATATCTGCACAGTCTTATCAAAGCTGCTGGAGACAATGTTTTTACTGTCATGAGACCACTGTACACTCATGATGGGTTGATTGTGACTCGTGTGGGTGGGCACCAGCTCTCCAGTAGCAGCATCCCAAATCCTCACCTGTGTATCCAGACCACCAGCAGCAATATATTTGCTATTGGGCGACCAGGCTACGGTGTATATTTGTTGACCAGAGGTACCTTTAAAGATTTGTATGTAGCTTTCTTTGCTAACATTCCATATTTTTACACTGCTATACTTATCGTTGTAGTCACCCGTGACAATATAATTGCTATCATGAGACCACGCTAGAGAGCTAACTATCATCATGGCATTGTCATCATGGACGAGAGTGTGCTGTATCTTACCCGTAGTATCCCAGACTATAGTTGTATTGTCCTCGCCTGTGGACGCAATGTATTTCCCATCAGGAGACCACGCTACATCTGTAACAATGTCTTTATGACCTATATAGGTAAATTGATAGTTACTAGTGAGGGTAGGATTCCAGACCTGCACTGTGTGGTCTTCGCTGGCGGAGGCAATGTAATCGCCAAGAGGAGACCAATCTATGGCCAGGACTGTGGCAGAATGACCTTTATAGAGGAAAAGATTGTTACGATTAGTAGCATCCCATACCTGTACAGATGTGTCCTCGCTTGCAGAGGCAATGCGCATACTAACTGGAGACCACGCTACCATTCTTACCAGTTTAGAGGAGTGTGGACCCGGCATTGAGGAGATTGGTAGCTATTGATACTTGATCAAGTATCGTAGCTATTGGCAGACCCAGAGTGCCAAGTCCGATAAACCCGATTGTTTCGCTCATGTGTGCTCCTCTTTCTGAAGAAGTTGACATTTCAAACATGACGTTAACGTCATGTTTGAGGTAAAAAAAGCCTAGAGATGTTCTTTTTCCTCCAACCAGCGCTCGAAGCGTTCGATATGGGCCTGTACGTCAGCACGAAATTGCTGTAACGCACCGATCTTCTGGTCCGCTTCAGCGAGATGTTGGCGCAGGATGGCGAGGATTTTCTGCTTGGGTTGTATTCCACTCGGATCAGTGAAATAGAGGTCGATGACATCACGTATCTCATCCAGGCTCAGTCCCAGCTTCTTTAACTGGTCAATTTTCCGCAGGCGGGCAAGCGTCTCCTCGGTGTAGTAGTGCTGACCGTGACCTTCACGCTCACCGGGAGGGAGCAGTCCAATGCTTTCGTAGTAGCGAACCGTGCGTGGAGTAACTCCAGCCCGTTCCGTCAAATCGCCTATGCGCATGTAGTCGTTCATTGCCCACTCCCAAATGTTACGTCAACGTCATGTTGCTAGATTAGCATCTGCGCCAGGCACTGTCAAGGGCCTTCAACTGGTTTTTGCTCAGAAAGTTGTTGAAAATAGCACGATAATCACGGGAAAAATGGAGCGCAATTCCATTCTTCCCGTGATTATCGTGCTATTTGATCTTGTCGATTGCTACGACAGCAATGATGAAAATGGCTAAACTGGCGGCACAGAAACTGATCCATCCCGCTGTACCTCCAACGAAAATCAGGCAAAGAACACCAAAAATGATAAGCGCCACCATCGCCATCCCAAACGCTATGAGACGCAGTACATTCTTGTTATCAGGCGCGGTCGCGTAGACTTTACCTGCCGGCCCTCCTTGCAGTGGTTGCTGGTAGGGCGTCTCAAATTGTTGCTGAGTATACGTCTGATCGCCCTCGTATCTTCCATAGCTCGAGTCTACCTGCTCATCTGGTGATTGGTTGGCTTCCCTTTGTGGCATCATGTTGCGTTATTCCTCCTATTTAGCCTTTCTTGCGCGTCCTTACTTCTCAATTGAGATACGTGTGGGAGAAGGTA
>JALYTQ010000251.1 GCA_030854195.1 Chloroflexota bacterium | reverse complement strand
GCGGAGCGCGACGTGAAGCGCGACATCGAACGCATCGTGCGTGGAAGGTAGCAACAATGGCACAAGAAGAGGTAGCATCATCCCTGGAAGCAATCCGCCAGCACGCTCAGAGTGCTGGCTATTTTCAACTCCTGAATCTACACATCGACGAGGCACACGACGGCACCGGCAAGGTTGGTATCCACGTCGACGCGCGACTATTCCATCCGCTACAGATCGTCCACGGCGGCGTAATCTTCACCCTGGCGGACACGGCGATGGCAATGGCGCTGATGTCGATCCTGCCAGCGTACACGCCCGTAAGCACAATCGAGGCGAAGATCAACTACCTGCTCCCGGTACGCTCAGGCGAACTCTCGGCGGAGAGCAGTATCGTCTACCAGGGTCGCTCAACGGCAGTGGTGGAGGCGACCGTCTACAATATAGAGGAAGATGAGCGCAAGGCGATCGCGCGCGTGCTGGGAACGTTCAAAATTTCGCGTCCACGACCAGCTACCGATTAATAGTAGCGTTCTTCACAAGAGCAAGTAGGTAAACATCATGACTATTCTCGGAATACATCACGTACAGATTACCATTCCAAAGGGCACCGAAAAGCAAGGCAGAGAGTTCTACTGCCACCTGCTGGGTCTCACTGAAATAGAGAAACCCGAAGTACTGCAAACGCGGGGAGGCTTCTGGCTACAGGTTGGAGACAGGCAGGTACACGTTGGCACAGAAGATGGAGTAGAGCGCGAGAGCACAAAGGCGCACATTGCCTACCAGGTAAGCGATATCGACGCCCTGAGAGCACGGCTACAAGAAGAGGGTATTTCTATTCAAGATGATGTGCCGCTTCCGGGTCTTGCTCGCTTCCAGATACGCGATCCATTTGGCAACCGCATCGAGTTTATCCAGCAGCTTCCAGAATAGACATTTTTCGAAATGTGTCCTCTGTCTTCAAAGGCTGCAAGTAACTTGTTATGAAGGCATATCGGTTGTCTTAGCGATCTCCATCAAGACCTGGCGGGCGCTTTCCGTTGTCTGAGCCAGGAAGAGTTTATCAAGCACCGTACTTAACGCTTCTGGCCTATTGATACGTTCAGCCTGCTGTTGCGCCAGAGACGCCAATTCTGGAAAACGCGCCTCGACGAAATGGATGAGTACCGGGCGCAAAGCGCTCAAAGCCTTTCGTTCTCCCTGCTCAATCCCTTTTTCGATTCCTATATCAATCCCTTTATCAATCCCTTTTTCTACCATCTCCCGGTAGGACCAGGATTCCTCTAACATATCATGAAACATCGTAAACCTCCTCTTAAGCCATTGTCGATCATCTTCCGTCTCATAGACCAATCCAGCAAACGCGTATCCTAATGCTAGCATATCTTCTTTGCCTGCTGCCCTGAGTCCTTCTATCATATCACCTACAATAGCGTTCCTGGCCTCGTCGGCTCCCTTCGCCAGGGGTAGAAGTGGCAACAAGCCCTCTAGTCCAGGTTGCTTGAGTACTTCTGGTGGAACTTCCCACATAAAGATGTTTTTGTAGTTGAAGGCGTGGATCACTTCTCCATCAGACAACATACGTTTATAGGGAGGTTCAACGATATAATCGTCCTCGCGCAGGTATAGGACAAAAGAACAGACAGGCAAGCCTGTTAGATAGTCTGTAATGCAATTATACTCCCACATACGTCGTCGCATCGTATAATCGTGGTGACGTTGGAATTCTGCATGAACTACGATCTCTTCGTCATTGCGTATTGCCTTACAGAGGAAATCTGCCTCGATCGAGCGCACTTTCAGTTCATTTGTGATATCACCCTGATAGAATGCTCCCTGGGAAAGAAAAGATACAAAATCTTGCGGATGAGAACGGACGAGCATTTTCAAGAGGTCGTCCCAGGTATTAGCCATTCAGCACCACCCTTCGACATATTTTGTTCCTATCTCCAGTATAGCACGGGATTCAAATTGCTCAGGACGGATAGTATCACGTTCTCAGGCTTCCTGCCATTCTATGCATAGCCTCTGTCCTTCTCCTGCTTGAAGAGCCACAGCAGCGAGAGCAGCGCGACGGCGGCGAAGAGGGCCGTGAGATAGATTAATCCATCGAAGCCGAAACGATGAGTGAACAGGCCACCCAGGCCATTGCCCAGAATCTGACCCAGGCCCAGGAAGATGGAGTAGAGGCCCATCACCAGTCCCCGGTCCTTTACGGCCTCCTCCGAGATATCGGCGAGATAGGCCAGGGCTGCGGGAGCGAAGCTGGTTTCGGCGAAGATGCCGAGCAGCAAGAGAGGTATCCAGAGCAGGAGGATGGCGTTGTTGTTTGGATCATGGTGGTTGATGCCGCCGAGGGCGATGCAGGCCAGGTACACACCGGCAACAGAGGTGAACATCAGGCGCAGGCGAGAGACGCGTGACAGGAAGAAGGCCCAGAAGAGCAGGCACAATCCGAAGAAGAGCACGTAGCCTCCCAGGACAAGGCTGAGGCGATGACCCCCACCAGGGCCACTCATACTGCCTACCACCAGTTGATCAGGAAAACGAGACGGCATGGAGAGCAGGAAGGGCAACTGCGTGCTGAGCCAGACACCGACCAGCGCGCTGATACAAAGCCACGCTGGGATAAAAAGCAAAAGACGGGGCATGCGCAGAATACGCAGGTAGCGGCTGACAATGAAGCGATACTTCGCGGCATCGACTACCTGGCTTACGACCGGCGCGAGAAACATACAGAGCGATACGATGAGATAAAGCGAGGCCAGCAGCATAAAGCTCCAGCGCTCGAAACGTTCCCAGATGAAGCCACCCAACACAGTACCGATCGCAATTCCACCGCTGGTCACTAATTCGTAGAAGCTCATTATGCGCATGCGGCGTTTCTGATTCCCGGCGGTGATATCCGCCAAGTAGCCAAGTACGGCAGGCGTCGACATGGCACCCGATAGGCCAGACAAAATCTGGAGGCTGACCAGATAGGGCAGAGGATTTTTCGTCGGCGTGAATAACAGCAGGCCGATCTGAACAAGGCCAATAAGCGGCCCGACGATCAAGAATATGCGCCGTCCCCAGCGATCGCTCAAGCTGCCCATCAAAGGGGCAAACGTCAACTCCGTTGCATAAAACGCGACCGGCAGGAGGCCAACCTGGATGCTATTGATAGAATGAGCATGCAAGGAGGCAATCTGCGCGAGTAGCAAGGCCAGGATAATCGTGCCAGCGCCCGCAGTAGCTCGCAAAATAAAGGTACCGATAAGCAGAGGAGTCACAGAGCGTCGAGCCATGCGATGCGTTCTCACTCTCTGAGGGTATCATCAGCGGCCTGATTTCTGCGCTGGTTAAACAGAGTCAGAAGCGCGATTACACAGCCCAGGAGGATAAGCGCGACCGCTACCATAACCATAATAAATAATGCGATGCGCATCGCGCCTCCATCCACTGTGCTCGCGGCCAGTACAGCTGTAACCAACATACAAAGCTGATCCTCTCTATTGTATCTGTAGATTCGCCATTCATTTCTCTATCATATCAAGACTAAGCAGGGAAAGAAAAGGTAACAAACCTACTATTCCTGCTAGTACTAGCAAGCATCCGTTAATCAAACTGGCATTGGAAAATCCACCCTCGCCGCTGCGCGGCCCACTCGCCTGGATGAGAGTGATGGGTTACTCAGGTAGCCCATCACTCTCAGCATACGACATTTAGCTGGCACGTTGCGCTTCTCGCTCAAGCTCTAGCACAACACCGGCGCGCAGCTCTTTTTCATAGACATCATACTGGCGTGCGACGTACATCCCTGTACGCGCGGCCAGCTGAGTCGTGCCTATCAAGTTTTGCGCGTCGATGACAAGATCCATCTTAAACTTCCCGTGCCGGTACAGCTCATCCAAGGACTGTTCCGAGACATCTTCCATCTGGATCATCAGCCGCCAGAAGTGCCGCGAGGGTGTGTAGCCCTCGCGCACGAACAGGCGTTGAGCGCGCTGGTTCAGATTACTTACTACAGTGGTGAGCGTCACGCGCAGGTCACGCGGCATGCTATGCAGCAATTGGCGCGAACGCTCTTCCGTCAGCCAGACCAGGAGCGTTCCGATACCCCGTCCCAGGTAGTCGGGATGAACGCGCAGAAGGGAGGTCAGTTGCTGCTCTCCACTGCGCCGTACCTCGGCATAGCCAACAATGTGTCCCTTGCTCGTGACGATGACCCAGGCGTCCGCTTTCAGGGTGAAGCCTGGTTCTTGCCAGCTCCTTCGCACGTCCTCTTCCACCGGCTCCGCGATACCGGACTCCGCGAGATCACAGGCCACCATTAACGCGGTAACAGCCTTCAGGTCGCTCAGCGCCGGAGGCCGGGCTGCTAGATTATGTAAACGTACGATCATGATGGTCTTCTCCATTCTGTAGTAAGGGCTCGAACGGTTGCTGTAAGGGAATTACTCAACATAGCCCTCCATCCAATCGTGGAGAAAGAGGCAGCAGGTGTGACAGGTAAGGTAGACCCTCCCCTGCTGATTACACTTCGACAGATTGTGTACTCAGCTCTCTTCCTACTCGCAGTTCCTTCTCGTAGCTTCTGTATTGTCGAACAACGTGCATACCTGCACGTTCGTATAAGTGTGTTGCGCCGGTCAGGCTCTGCGCGTCGACGCCCAGGTAGGCGGCACGTATGCCCCGGCGATAAAACTCAGCGAAGGCATGGTGCAGCAGGGCAAGCCCGATGCCTCTACGCCGCCAGGCTCGTCGCACGCCCAGGACGTGGACCCAGCCGCCCAGCTCTTTTTCGTCGGCGCACAGGGCGAAGCCCGCGATTTCAGCACCATCCATAGCCAGGAACCAGAGCGCAGGATCGAAGCCCTCGCGCTCGAAGGTCCAGTGCGACCAGTCCTCGAACGTGCCTGGCATAAAGCCCCAATGATCGCGGAAAGCCTCTTCGTCGGCCTCATAGACGGCGCGCTCCATGCCTGGAGCCAGTATGCGCACGACGATGCCCTCGGACCACTGCGCGGCGGGTGGCACCTCGCGTAGCTCGATGCCCATGCGCCAGAAGTGGCGAACCTGTGAGTAGCCACGCGTCTCTAAGAAGCGCTGCGCCACCGCATCATTGCCGTTCGCGCGCGTAAGGAGCGC
Source organism: Chloroflexota bacterium (assembly GCA_030854195.1). Taxonomy (GTDB): domain Bacteria; phylum Chloroflexota; class Ktedonobacteria; order Ktedonobacterales; family Ktedonobacteraceae; genus JACDAE01. The sequence continues at coordinate 2,520 of JALYTQ010000251.1, read as the reverse complement.
GACCCGCGTTCCGGCGGCGGCCTCGGCAATGTGTTGCCGCGCGCGCTCCTCCACCAGTTGCAGCAGACGAGTACCGATGCCGCGACCGCGATAATCCGGATGCACATCGACGCCAGCGAATATACGTACGTGCTCCCTGTGGTCCACATCGGCGACGCCAACGGGCTGACCCTCGGCTGTCTGCACAAGCCAGGCGTCGGTCGCCAGATTGAAGCCAGACTGCATCCAGTACGTGCGCATTTCGGCCAGGGTCATCTCTGGCTGGCCGTAGGCTGCAATCTCGCACGCGTTGTAGAGTTTTGCTACGACTTCGAGGTCATCCAGTGTTGGATGGCGTAATAGGAAACCCTGTGGAAGTGTATTTATCGTCATTTCCCTTTTACCTGTCATCTTTCTATTCTCATTAGCTAGCGAGAATGTGGAACGCAAGGACCGTTCCAAAGCGTCTTCCGTCCCCTTCTCGCCTGTATATGAACGTGCTACCCGTTTCTTTTTAGCTTCCCCGTCCGCTTGGCGTAGCGCTCGGCGAGACGGAAAATGTAGATGCCGACGGGAACGCTAATGACTCCCGTTACGATCAAAGGCCACGTATTATTCCAGATCGCCAGCGACCAGATCGGCTGATCGTTCAGCAGGGCGGCGCGCAATCCTTCCAGCACATATGTCGCTGGCGAGATGTGGGCCAGCAGCTGCATCCAGCCGGGCAGTATCTGAATGGGCGCGTAGACGCCTGAGACCAGCAGGAGAATCGCGCGCACGATATAGGACATCTGTGATCCACGCTCGGTATAGAGCAGTGGCAAGACCGACGCGCCGATGCCGAAACCGATGAAGGAGACGCTCCCGATTAGCAGCATAAAGACCGCTGTCAGGTAGTTAGCATGGCTCAGGTCCAGCTTGAAGAACGCGCTCACGACCAACAGTTGCAGGAACGTGAAGAGAATGCCATGCACGACAGCGTACCAACAGCTCCCAACAAGGTGCGTAAAACGCGAGATGGGAGCCATAAACGTGTGCTCGATGGTCCCTTCCCAGCGCTCAATGGTGATCAGGTCGGTCACACCCTCGAAGGTCACGCTCAGGTAGGACCAGACCGACGTGCCGATGAGCACATACAGTACCAGGTACGACGTATTGAGCTTCGCGCCCGTAATCAGCGCGGCTCCAGCACCGAGGTAGATCACTGACAGAGCGTTCACCACGTTATAGACAAGCCAGACGATCTCCCAGGCCCAATAACGCCTGGTCAGGTTCCAGTTGCGTTCAAAGAAGGCGTAGGTCGCTCTTCCCTGGTGTAGCAGTGTAGACATAACTTCTATTCCTCTTCTTCGCGTTGAGCTTCGATGGCCTCAAAAGCCTTCTCCCAGCTCCCGTAGCGTTTGATATCTTCTTCAGTGATCAGGTGCGAGGCCGTATAGTGCATAAAGACCTCGTTCATCGTCACCGGCGTTGCGCGTCCCATCAGCTCAGTGACGTTGCGCTTGAGCTCATCGGTCGTGCCCAGCGCCATGATGCGGCCCTGGTCGATGATAGCCACGCGATCACAGAGCGCCTCGGCCTCATCCATATCATGGGTGGTGATCAGGATAGTGGCGTTGTGCTGGTCGCGCAACTCGTTGACGAAGTTCTGCACATCGATTTTGGAGCGTGGATCGAGGCCAGTGGTAGGTTCGTCGAGCAGCAGGACGATCGGAGCCGTCAGAAATGCACGCGCGATCGCTACCTTCTGCTGCATACCACGCGACATGTTCTCCAGAGGAGCGCCTATACGGTCAGGCCTGATGCCCAGGCGTGTCAGAATCGCTTTGATCTTTGTACGCGCCTCAGCCGAAGACATATTGTAGAGGCGAGCGGCGTAGATCAAGTTCTCCATCGGAGATAGCTTCTTGAAGAAGGAGGCTTCGACGCTGACGCGATTGATCAGGCGCTGCACCATGAGTTCATCCTTCACCACGTCGTAGCCGAAGATCTTGACCGTGCCAACATCGGGGATCAGCAAAGTAGAGAGCATGCGGATAAGCGTCGATTTACCGGAGCCGTTAGCGCCCAGAATACCGACGATCTCGCGTCGCTTGATGGTCAGTGTCACGTTATCGACCGCGCGCACCTCGCGCTTCTTATCGGCGCTCTCTTTCTTGCCGGGCCAGCGCAGCAGCGGGCGCGGCTTCTTAAAAATTTTTGAGACGCCATCGATCACCACGGCATCTATGGTCGTGTCGAGAACGACATTCTCCGGTAATTGCATATGTGAAGGTATTGCATGCGTAGCCAAGGTCGTTTCCTTCCGGGTAGAGATCACAGAACTCACAGGACTCACACTACTGGTTTCAAACAGAACAAGGTAAAAAATAGGAACAAAAAACCGTGGGACTGGATTTCTTCTCTGGCCAGTGCCCACGGTTCAGGGTGTCTCTTGTCTTTCCCTATTCATTCAGAACAGGTGGACCTCCCCTGGAAATGGGCACAATACTCCCCTGGGCCTCGGCGGTAAGAGGCGCGACCATGCGCAGGCGAATACCG
>JALYTQ010000033.1 GCA_030854195.1 Chloroflexota bacterium | reverse complement strand
TTTTTGAAGGATAATTACAGTTCAAAAACCTCCGAACCTGAAAAAGGGCATAGTATGGCCGTGGGCCAGAAGCATCGACTGCAATGCTTCTGGCTGCGACAACCGTCTTTGCGCGAAAATGCTACGACGGCCATACTTTGCATTTTAATCCTTCTAATAACAAGCGACTACAGGCGTACTTCCCCTCGTTCCTAGTCTTCCGGTTGCGGGAGATAGGGACCGGTGATACGCTCGAAGCGCGCGCGATAGCGGGTATCGTGATAGTCGGCGGGATCGACGCGACGCGCGTGCCACTTCTTACCAGGGATATCGGTACAGATAAAGTTCCCATCGCGGTACGCCGCCATTACGCCATGCGTCCCCTTCTCCACCATGCTCATGATGAGATTGGTATAGAAGATAGCCATGTGTTTATCGTACACCTCTGGCTCGCCACTGCGCAGGAAATACGTCAGGTCGACGGGGACCAGACGCACATGGGGCATGCGCGAAGAGAGCTGCTCGGCCAGGAACTCGGCGACATTGGTCTTCTTGCGGTGTCCATAGGCGTCCGCAGGGCCGATCTCGGGTATCGGCACGCCCAGATTCGCTCCCTCGGAGAGCACAACCGTCGAGTAGCTCTGTGGGTTGCGCCGGTCGGACTCGATTAGCTCGGTCAGCCGATCAATGTTGGCGGGGACTTCTGGAATCAGCAGGCGGTCGGCCCAGGTGACAATCGCGGTCTCCAGGGCGGTGAAGCCTGCGTCGCGACCAAACATGCGGAACAGGAACGTCGAGCGATGCGATGCGGCGGTCGAGCGAATGCGGTTGATAAACTCAGCGGCGCGGCTGATGGCGGTCTGGAAGCCGATACAGTAATCGGTGCCAGGCACATCGTTATCCATCGTCTTGGGAATGCCCCAGACAGGGATGCCATTCGCCACAAGGTGGGCACCGTAGCTCAGCGTATCGTCGCCACCAATCGCGACAAGACCATCCAGTTTTAAATACTCCATGTTCGCGATGACCTCGCGCGTGAGGTCGATTCTCTCGTTCGGCTTGTGGCCATCGGCGAGCGCGGCCATATGCGCTGGCAGCTCGCTTACTTTGGTGTTGGCCGGATTGGTACGCGAGGACTGCAGGAACGTCCCGCCCTCGCGCTCGATGCCACGTGTGTTCAGACGCGAGAGCGGCACCACATAGCCATGCTCCCAGCTCTGCGGATCAAGTTCGTTGAAAATAAGCTCTTCGTATTTGCGCGACCGATCCAGGAAGGTAATACCCTCCCAACCGGCGCGCAGGCCAACGACGCGAATGCCCAGCGGTTCCGCGCTGTAAGCAAGCGTCTTGATAGCCGCGTTGAGCCCAGGCACGTCACCACCACCCGTCAGTATGCCCAAGGAGCGAATGGGCCTCGATACATGTTCTGGCATTGAAGCTTCCTTTCCTCTATGCTCGTCCTCTTGCGAAGTGCTCTCTTCACTTCTGAATCCTCGTGGCTCTTCAGTAGGGATGGGGCTTGCCTCCATCTACTTCTCCACATAACTACTCCCGAGTCTGACGGCATTCACCGAACCGGATGGGAGTTAGATGATGAGATTTGCAGAGTTACGAGTCCTCTACGAGAGGATAGCATATTACCATCAGAAATAAAATGTAACAAACTACTGGAAATACATCCCTTGTGTGCTACAACCGCAATTCTTTCGTCAGACGCCTCTCTCTCTACACCTCATTGTACTAAAGAGCCCGCGCCTACTCCATTATATGACAAATCCAATGCATGCTCCATTTCTGCCTGTGCTCACATTCTTACATTGGTGTCACAAAGCATTCACAAACACCGCCTGGTAGACAAAAGTACAGTGAACGATCTCTTAATGGTCCGATAGAGTCCAGCAAAAGCCATATTAATGTGGTTTAATGAAAGGGATAAGTGTACAAAGCACACACGGCAACTGGCACGCGAGAAGAGTGCCGACATCTCCATGTTCAGGAAGGACTCCTCCACTTGAAACAGAGGCTTAGCGGCGCGCAGGCGATCATTAAGACGCTACGCGCCTTCCATATCGATACAATCTTTGGCATCCCTGGCGTTCACACTCTGGCGCTCTACGATGCAATGCGCGACGAGGCAGGTCTTCGCCACGTCCTGGCGCGCCATGAGCAAGGGGCTGGTTTTATGGCGGAAGGCTATGCGCGCATCCAGGGCCGACCCGGGGTGGTCTGCACCATCACCGGACCAGGCGCAACAAACGTCGCCACACCCGTCGCCAGCGCCTACGCCGACTCGGTTCCGCTCCTGGTCATCAGTAGCGGCTCCTCTACGTCCTCCGACGGACGTGGGCGTGGAGAGTTGCACGAGATCAAAAATCAACTCGCGCTCATGGAGGCTCTGACTGGCTGGACACGCGCCGTGAAGCTCGTCGAGGAGATCCCTGATGCGCTGCGTGATGCCTTCAGGTCGATGCAGCTGGGGCGTCCGCGTGGCGCTTATCTGCAAGTTCCCTTCGATATCCTGGCGACCCAGGCCGAGGTAGAGATTCCTACTGAGCCGCTCAAGATAGACGCACCCCGTCCAACGGAGGCCGCGCTCAAGGCAGCCGTACAACTTTTGCTGAACGCGCACAGACCTGTGATTATCGCGGGCGAGGGCGTGACAGCGGCGCGTGCCAATGATCTTTTACGTCGGCTCGCGGAGCGCCTTGACGCGCCAGTCCTGCTCGGCAGCAAGAGCCACGATGTGTTGGCAAGCGACCATCCACTGGTGCTGACGGCGAGTAGCTATATCCCTTCCGAGCTACGAGAGCTGATGGAGCAGTCCGATCTGGCGCTGGTCGTAGGCAGCAAGCTTGGTCTGGAGCGCACCGGAGAGGGTCGCCTGCCAATTCCCAACAGGTTGATCCATATCGACATCGACTCCGCCGAGATTGGGCGTAACTACCCAGCGACCGTAGCTGTGGTGGCGGATGCCTATGCCGCGCTTGAGGAGCTCCTGGCGGCGCTCCCTGCATCTTCAACTCCTCGCGAGGCGCGCACAGATGAGATCGCGCGCGTACGCGAGTCGCTCCACAGGCACACGGCAAAGTACTTCGATGTGGCACTGCTGGACGCGCTACGCGAGGCTCTGCCACGTGATGGCATAGTCGTGGCGGATATGACGATGCTTGGCTATGCCAGCGCCCAGTACCTTCCCGTCTATGAACCGCGCACCTTCATTCATCCATCGGAGTTCTGCACAATAGGGTGTGGCCTGCCTCTGGCGCTGGGCGCAAAGGTTGCCGCGCCGGAGCGGCCTGTGGTGGCGCTCTGTGGTGACGGTGGGTTTCTACTCAATACCGGCGAACTGGCAACGGCGGTGCAGGAACCGATTCCTGTAATAATCGTGATCTTCAACGATGCGACCTTCACCGCCGTTAAGAGCGAGCAAAAACGCCACTTTCACGGTCGCTATATCGCGACCGATGTGCGCCCACCCGACTATGTAGCGTTGGCACGCGCTTTTCACGCGCAAGGTCTGCGTACTGAGACGCCCGACGCCTTCCGCGACGCGCTCAGCAGCGCGCTCTCCGCCGCCGTCCCAACGGTAATTGAGGTGCCGTTGCCAGCAAGGCAGTGGTGAAGTCACACTTCAGACGTTGCCCTGCTCAAGCGAAGTCCGATACGCTGCCTCGGCGGCGCTCTTGAGCCGCTGCAACGAATCTTCGATACTGGCGGCAAATGCCTTTGCCCCAAATGTCTCAAGAAGCCTGCCACGCCAACCTGGCGGGAAGACGAAGTCTCAGCCATACTGCACGCGGCACGAGATAGCGTCGATCGGCGTGCAGGAGACATGTTCGTGCAACTGCATGCTGAACGGGAGCCTGACGTGCATGGCGAGCTGATGGCGCGTGGCATCGACCTTCTCTACGATAAAGTCCGAACGCCAATCGCGCCCGACGGATCTTGAAACGACGGAGAAAGTCTGCCCGACAAAGGGCGCTCCCTCCGGTACCGAACCCTCAACGCGCCCATCGGCCCATTCCGATAAACGCGCGGGCTGCAGAAGTTGCCAGACCTGCTCAACGGGTGCCGCAACGATGGCGGCGGGGCAGACGCTCAAGCCCATTACACTCTCCATTATGCAGAAAAGTTCCTCAGTCGCGCTGCAGGTACGCCCGCTCGCTCTCTGGGACCAGATCAAGATACTCCTGGTGACGCCGGATATACGAGGCGACAAACTGACACTCGGGTTCTACCACCAGTCCGTTGGCACGCGCATCCTCCAACGCGGTCCGCGCGAGCTTATTGGCGATACCGTGCCCCTCTAAGGCTGGTGGCACGCCCGTATGCAGGAAGATTATCTGCTTCCCTTCCCTCATATATGTCAATACGGCGGTCTGCCCCGCGAGCTCGACCTCGTAACGGTTCGCCGCTTCGTTATTTTTAACTACAATCTGCTCGTCTGCCATAATTTTCTTTGCTCCTCTAGTACACAAACAAGATGGTACCGCCCTCTGTTTAGCATGTAAGCATGCAAAAGTCAAGCGAAGGCACGAGGGATACATAAGAGACATGTTACAAGATGCGCGATTGTCGCATAAGTTATAATACAGAGTGATCTTATTGTATATAGCCCTGGAGGAATAGACTTGCAACCCGACGAACGGATTTCTCTATTGACTAACCTGCCCTTGCAGCCGCCTACGGGAAGGCGCTACGTCCGCTCTTTTCTCTTTTCCCGACGGATTTCTGCTCCGTTCGCAAACGTACACCTGATGGCGAGGACGTTGCTCATCTTCAGCCTCTCCCTGCTTCAGCTGCATGCTATAGATACCAACCATCCTGACCTCATCGGCGCTATCCTCTGGTGGTGCGTCTCGTTCGCCCTTTTGCTGCTCAGTGGCATCAGCCGAAGAGTGATGCAGTTCTATTTTCTGATCTCGCTACCGGCCCTACTCAGCCTGTTCACGACGTGGCTTTTGTTCAATCCGGTCAGTGGCCGCGTCGTCCTGCTGCGCTTCCCGCTCTACACAGGTCGTATCGCTCTGGGGGTGGCGCTCTGGCAGGGTATCTGGCTCGCTATCGTAGGCGCGTACTTCCTATGGACGCGCAAGCTCGTGCTCGGGATACTCATCGCTACGGTCGTCACTATCTTCCTGACACGCCTGTTTGCCCTACCGTCGTGGACCGGCAGCGAAGTTCCCTTCTTCCACCCATTGACGATCCTTATCAGCGATCGTGGACTGCTCGTGGCCTGTACAAAGGTGATCGGTTATTCGTCAATGGTCATGGCGACCATCATCCTCGTTGTGACCAGTCGAGACGTAGAACTCATCGGGACGATGCGCCAGTTACACATACCGCCGCCCATCATCTTTTTCCTCTCGACGGTGTTTCGCTCCCTCGATCTGGCTATAACTGACTTCGAGACTATCCGCCAGGCGCAGCATGCCCGCGCTATCGATGCTCGTCCGCGCAGCTTCTTTCGCCATCTGCGCGACCTGGGAAATCTGGCGATGCCGCTTGTCGCAGTGATGATCCGCCGCTCCAGCGAGATCGGAGATGCCCTGACCGCGCGTGGCTACAGCCTGACCCAGGCAGGGACCGACTTCTATGAGACAAGCCCCTGGCGGCTCATCGATTGGCTTATCCTTGCTCTGTGCCTGGGCATACTCTATCTGGCGCTCTGGCACTATCCAGACATTCCCAGCCTGCTTAGTGGGAAGAGGTAGTATGGACGCTTTAACCCTTGAGGAGATCTGGTGGCGCTATCCGACCTTCAGTCAGCAGCCCAACGCCTGGACGCTCAAAGACATCTCTTTGCAGGTACGACAAGGTGAATGCTTTGGTATTACCGGGCATAGCGGCGCGGGAAAGACGACGCTGTGCCGCACGATACTGGGCATTCTTCCTACTAGCGCCCGCCTTACCAGCGAGCAACTGCCCCATCATTTTCGCGGCAGCGTACACATGCTGGGCCAAAAGATCGGTCCCATAAATACGAAACAGATTGGCATGGTGCTGCAAGATCCAGAGAACCAGTTCCTGCGCATGAGCCTGCTCCACGAATTGGGCCTCGGCCTGCAATTGCAGGGTCTACCGCGTGAGGAGATCCTCATACGGGCCGAAGAGGCGTTGCGCCACGTCGGGCTGGAGAGCCTCTGGCCCGGAGCATCCTATCGGCATCCAAGCGAGCTTTCAGGCGGCCAGAAGCAGCGCATCGCCATCGCGTCCTTTCTGGCCATGCGACCACAGATTCTGATCCTCGACGAGCCCACCAGCGATCTGGACCCAGCAGGGAAACACGAGGTGATCGAGACAATCGCCAGACTACGGCGGGAGCACGCTATGACCGTTCTTCTCGTCGAGCAGGACCCCGATATTCTCTCTACCTTCTGCGATCGCATCGCCCTGCTCAACGAGGGACGCGTTGAGTTGGTCGCTCCTCCGGCTAAATTCTACGCTGAGCAAGCGCTCTTAGAACAGTGCGGTGCCTCGGCTGGCGAATTGACGCGCATCTCCTGGCACACCGGCTACCGCTATCAAGCGCGTCCACCTCTGAGTGTAGAGGAAGCGGAACAGGCATTCGCACCCGCCCTGTCCTCTCTCAGCGCACCTTCGTCCTCTCCTGCTGCAACACACGCGCCGGAGCAGGCTATCATCGAGGCTGAGAATGTGCATTACCGTTATGAAGATGGCACAACGGCCCTCAGCGGCGTTGATCTGACCCTGTATCCAGGCGAGATACTCGCCCTCGTGGGGCCGAACGGCTCCGGCAAGACCACCTTCGCGAAGATACTCGCCGGTATATTCCGTTCCGCCAACGGACGCGTACGGGTACTAGGGCAGGATCTCTCTTCGCGAAGAGCGCGCAGGCTTCTGCCCAGCCGCGTGGGCTATGTGTTTCAAAATCCTGACCATCAGATCTTCCAGCAATCGGTACAGGCCGAGATCGAATATGGACTGAAGAATCTGGGCATTGATGCTAAGCGCAGGCACAAGCAGGTCTCCGCCACACTTGAGGCTGTGGGATTGACCCGCTATGCAGAGGAGAATCCTCTCTTTTTGAGCAAGGGACAGCGCCAACGCCTGGCGGTCGCCGCGCTACTCGCGATGAGTCCCGAGATCTTGATCGTCGACGAGCCAACGACCGGCCAGGATGCTCGCTCCATTCTTGCATTGATGAGGCTGCTGGGCGCGTTGCAGCAGCAGGGGAAAACTCTTCTCATCATCACGCACGATATGACGCTGGTGGCCGAATACTGCCAGCGCGTCGTCGCGTTCCAGCAGGGCAAGGTGAGCTTTAGCGGCACTCCGGCAGAGCTTTTCAGCGATGAGCAGGCTCTGCAAGCCACGGGGCTACGTCCGCCCGCATCAGCGACCCTCGCGGCGCGCATGCGTACGCACAATCCGCACTTCCCTCCCTTGCTCACCGTCGCGCAATGGGTTGAGGCGCTGAACGCCATCGATGTGGCACACTAATGGAGAGCCAAATAGTAGATACAGTCAGGGAAAACCATGAATTCATCTTTCGAACCCAGCAAGGCAAAGAACACACGTGGAAACACTACAAGACATTCAAGCGATCTCAAAGAGCAGCCTGGGCGCTGGCAGAAGGTCACGCGCAAGGTGCCAGCGCAAGGGCTGGCGTTGCTGGCGATTTTCTCGGTGCAGACGGGAGCGGCGCTCGGTAAGGGACTCTTTTCAGCGATCGGACCGCTTGGGACGACATTCTTGCGCCTGGGTTTTGCAGCGGTCTTGCTCCTGCTCCTCTGGCGACCACAGGTGCGCGGGCTGACGCGGGCACAATACATCAACGTTCTGCTATTCGGAATCGTTTTGGCTTGCATGAATGGAGCATTCTACTCGGCGATTCGCTCTATTCCGTTGGGTATCGCGGTAACGCTGGAATTTGTGGGGCCGCTGGGCCTGGCCCTGGTGCAGTCGCGCCGGGTGAAGGACATCGTCTGGGTGCTCCTGGCGGTGATCGGCATTCTTCTGCTCGCACCAATCGGACACGAGGCCATCAACCTGATGGGAGCGGGGCTGGCTGTCCTGGCGGGTATCTTATGGGCGTGCTATATCCTCTGTAGCGCAAGGGTCGGGCAATCGTTTACGGGTGGGCGAGGACTGGCGCTGGCCGTCGCCGTCGCCACAGTGGTCATCGCGCCGCTGGGAATCAGCAGCGGGGGCGCGGCACTGCTCAGGCCCCAGGTTCTCTTAACCGGCGTGGGCATCGCCATCCTCTCTAGCGTCATCCCCTTCTCGCTGGAGTTAGAGGCACTCAGGCGGCTCCCCTCGCGCGTCTTCGGCGTCCTCATGAGCATTGAACCCGCAGTCGCTACCTTGATTGGCTTCCTCGTGCTACGAGAAGCGATAGGGCTGCGCGAGATACTCGCCATGGCGCTGATTATCTCGGCCTCAATCGGTGTCTCGCTCGACGCCGTGACGCATCATCAATAGGCAGAGCGTCAAATTCGTGCTTCCGTCAGGAGATACGTCTACCTGAATACTGAAACTAGCTCAGCGCGTTACGCACGGTAAGGCCGAAGCGCTCCACCACTGGCCCCAGGAAGCGCAGTAAGAAAGAGCCGATGATCAGTGTCACAATGACATTCGAAGTCGACCAGGCAAACCAGCCAGGTGCAAAGCTCTTAGCGGGGTTAATGCCGGTCGTGATCAAAATGAAGTTGCCGTAGAACCCTCCAATGATGTTGCCGGGCAAGACCGCGCATAGGAGGAAAAAGATAAAACCTCTAAGAGTATAGACATCCTTGCCAATCGGATTGATCCCGAACCGCTTCGCCAACGTGCGGTAGAGGATAATCGGTAGGCCCAACTGGATGAGATCGACTGTGCCGAACCACAGCGCGATCGGCAGCGGCAACGCTGAGAGCAGACCAGCACCAATGAAATTGCCAAGATAGGCGATCACGAAAGCCCATCCCCCAAACCAGATGGCGAACGGAATGCCAAAGCCGATGGCAAGAAACATCGATGAAACAACAGAGATGCCGGAAGGCAGCGCGACAACCGCCAACCAGGATAAGACAATGTAGACCGCGGATGAAACAGCTACCGCTACGAGTTGACCGACACTGGGAGCGCCAGTGAAACGCAAGGTATAATCAATGAGCGTTGAAGAACTTCCCGCGACTTCTGGTGGCTCTTCTCTTCTCCCGTCGGTCTGTATCTTCTTTACCGGTTCGTTCATAATGAAAATCTACCTCCTTTCACATAATAACACAGTATAGCAGATGTTCTTTGCATCGTTTGCACCACACCTTGCCCTATTGATGTGCATCAAAAAGCCGATAGAGATTGGTGAGATGAGAAGATTGCTGCCCGAACTGCGTCAAAGCGCAACGAGGAAGCCATATAACAGGCATTCCTGTTCTCTGCTCTCCTGACCCGGCATGCTTCTCTTCTCTACAAGCCACTCTAGTACCAGGAAGAGATGAAAGATGCAGAATAGTATGAAGAAGAGCTACCTGATAAGTCGCCTTATGTCCATTGGGCTGACCACCATCCTTCTCGCCCTGACGGTGTTTTCACTCTGGGCAACTTTGACGACACAACAGGCTGCCGCCCATACGGCGGTCTCAGAATATCTCAATGATCAGTATCAGCAAGCGCACTTTGATGTTGGTGCCGAGGAGTCGTTAGAGCGCAAGTATCGCCTTGAACCAGGCCCGGCCTCTCTCGCTGCCCACACAGCGGCGGCAACCGACCTTGACACCGTCCTCCAGCATATTGCAAATGCAGGTAATGCCTCTGATCGTCGCGTGGTAGAGCAGATTCTTGCAACTAATCAGGCTTATCTGGTCGCTACACACGCGATGTTTATAGCCGTTGACGAGAGGGATACACTGCGTGCCATGAAGCTTGACCATAGCCAGATTGACCCTGTCTTTAGCGCGATGCAGAAGCAGGTTAATAGGCAAACGGCGAACTATCATGCTGAGGCTATGCAAAGTCTGGCCGCATTGACGGCGACCCAGCAACTGGTCTTTGTCTGCACCCTCATCGTGTTTCCCATTAGTCTCCTCCTCTTGCTGGGTTTGCTACTCGTGGTACGCGCCTATCAACGCAAGATTGACGAGGGCATCCACGCCGAGATGGCCCGGCTCGCACAAGCTGCCTTGCTCGATAATCTGACCAATCTGGGCAACCACCGCGCCTACCAGCAGGATCTGCACTGCGCCTTGGCAACCGCAACTGACCAGGGCAAGAATCTGGTGCTAGCCATCATCGATATCGACGAACTAAAACTGGTCAATGAGACCTCGGGGCACCTGGAAGGAGATCGCGTCCTGACCACCTTTGCGACCATCCTACGCGATGCGCACAGCTCCGATTTCATCTACCGCTTGAATGGCGGTGAGTTTGCGATGATCTTGCCACATGCCTCCCTACCCGAGGCGATGAGCGCGCTGGAACAGCTCCGTCAGGATGCCGAGCACGGCCTATCCGGCACAACGGTCAGCATTGGCCTGGCCTGTAGTCTCCCGGACGGCTGCACGAGCGACGTGCTGCAAGAACAGGCCCACCTGGCGGTCTCCGAAGCCAAACGGCGCAGCCACAATACCATCGTGGCCTTTGAGGATATTCGCGAGAGTGTATGCCTCATTGAGCCAGCAAAGGCACACGCGCTGCGCCGCTTGCTCGCCGAGCGACAGGTCAATATCGCCTTTCAACCGATCTGGGACGTTGAGCACAATCGCCTTCTGGCCTTTGAGGCGCTCTCCCGACCATCCGTGGACTATGGCTTCAGTGGGCCGCAGGAGGCATTCGATATAGCAGAGAAGATTGGACGCGCTCATGAGCTGGACTATGTATGTGTCCACGCCATTCTCGAACGCGCCGCAGAGTTACCCTCCGATGCCCTGCTCTTCCTCAACCTGACGCCCCAGACGCTTGACCATGATGTGCTCACGGGCGCTGTTCTCCTGGAAGCCGTTCTCTCTGCTGGCCTGACACCTGATCGCGTCGTGCTGGAGATCACCGAGCGCTCGGTGGTCCGATTGGATGTGGTGGTTCGCGAGGCAAGCAAATTGCGATCGTTGGGCTTCCGACTGGCCCTGGATGACACGGGAGCTGGCAATGCCGGTCTGGAGATGCTGAGCCAGTTACCAGTGGATTTCGTCAAGATTGATCGGGCCATCGTCGTCAAAGCGCTCAACGATGCGACCGCGCGCGCCATTTTGACGGGGATTACAACCATGGCGCGGCAGATGAACAGCTATGTGATTGCCGAAGGGATCGAGGATGTCGAGATGCTCAGACTTGTGCAAGAGGTAGGCGCGCAGGCAGTGCAAGGATACCTGCTAGGACGCCCCTCCCGCACCTTGCCCAGCGCGCAAGAGCTACAGGCGCTTCGCCCTTTAGCACAAGGAGCATCCCTTGATCAGCTGGCAGCCGCGCTCTAGTTTCAGCGCCACATTTCTCTACAAAGCTGACCAGAGATTTATCGTCAGGCAAAGGACGAGCGCCAGTCCGGTCGGGCCAGAGAGCGCGAAGAAGAACTCGAAGCCTGGGAGAACTGGTGCCAACAACAATGAGCCAACGCGCAGCAGCGCGGCGAGGTTTCCCAATATGAGCGTGGCAGTGACAAGCCTGGGCGAGCGAATCGCTTTACTGGAGAAGCCAGGGATCATCCGTACGGCAATTCCGCACAGCAGTAAGGTGATAAAACCAACAGCGAAACTATGGCGGATGGCATCGATTGTGAACGGCAGTGTCCCGAACGCGAGTGATGCTATTCCGTCTATGCACAGGAGCAAGGCACCGAGCGAACCCCATAAGTAGGCACTGCCAATAAGCCCAACATATGGTCCGTACCTGCGCCGCTCCTCGCGCCTGCCCTGCAAAGCGCGCTTCACCTGCATTTCCGCGTTTGGGGTGGCAACCTGGGATGATATTTGTGCCCGCTTGCGTAGCAGATACAGAAAATACCCTGTGAAGATAAGCACCACCATTCCGATCAACAGGAATCCCGCAGCATTCAAAAATGTAAACAGCATCCCTGGCAGAAAGATGCCTGACAGCCAGAAAATTATCCCTCCAAAGTATGCCACGGCGAGTATCCTGAGCAATTGCGTAGGAAATGGCTGAATGTGTGCGTAGAGCGGCAGCATGCGCGAGGACATTGCCAGCGCCACAGGCACCAGGAAGCCGAACAAACCGAGGGTGATATTTGCCTCGTCACCAGTTGCTGAAATCATGCCGCTGCTGCTCAGCGCACTCACACAATTGAGGAGATTCAGGAGCGCCGCCAGAGAAAGACTCAAGAAGGCACCCAAAATAAAGGGAGCAATGGAACGCACTCCCTCTAGCGCATTCTTCGCTGTTTGCTTGTGGAGTACCGTTTGCAAAAGTAAGAGAAAAATCGCTGGTAAAGCGAGCGCTTCCAGGACGCCACTCAGGATGAACAAGATTTTCCAGAGCAACCATCCAGTCGCAACAAGGAATGGTTGACTCAGGAAGCGCAGAAGCAAACTCGCTACCTGTACGCCCAGAATCCAGGGAAGGAGCGCTGGTCGGGCAAGCGGTGTTCCGCGCAGGCGTGGCAAAAAGTACAGAGCAACCCCGACTACAAACAAGCCTGCCCACCCGAAGAGCTGGAGATGCCCGTGGGTCTGCACTATTGCTTCCCACCAGCTCCCCAAAGGGATGCCAGAGAGGGGAAAAAGCGTGAGCACGGTGGCAAGCGCAAAGCCACCGCCGCTCCCAAGCAGTAATGAAGCGCGCAGGTATGGTGCGATATGCACAAATGACACATGCTTTTGATGATCCGCACTTGCCAGCGGCAATGAGCGCATACCTCTACCTACCTGCTCTTCCTAGTAACGCTACTTTTTCTGATTGAACAAATCCTCGGCATCATTCTTGATACCACCAACGCCCTTTTGTGCTTCCTGGTTAATCTCGCTATTTGCGACCTGATCGGCCTTCTGTTTGGCGGCCTGGTCAACTTTCTGTCCATCTGGCACACGCTGGGCAGCATCATCGATCCCTTTGTTGATCGCGTTATCAGCCGCGTTATCGATGCCAGATGCGCTCTGGTTGTTCTGCTGGTTCTGATTATTCTGATTGTTCTGCTGGTTGGTATTTTGATCGGCCATACTGGGTTTCCTTTCTTTATTGTAACAGACAACATCTACCCTCTTTGCACGAATTGGATGTCTAGATCGTCTCATCTCATTTCTTCCCTCAACGAATAGTGAGACATCCCTTCCGTAGCAATGAGAATTGCACCTGGAAATAGGAGAATCCTGGCCAGAACACGGTTTAGTTTTTGTACAGAAACAAATCAAGGAGAAAGTTATGCACAACGTAACCGCAAAAAGCTTTTTCTTCTTTGCTGCCGACTTAGCTATCAAAGTTCCATTCCTTCACACAAAAATCACACAGTGCCGATCGAAAAGCCTTGATTTCTTTGTCTCTGTATTGTAATGTTTATTATGTACATATTTTCAGCTCGTTCGACGTGCAAGATGTAAGTGGAAAGGGTATCGGCAAGAAGGCGGCTTCCGTCTTTGCTTTTATTTACGCCAGGTGATCGTAGCCGCTGATGCAGGACAACGCACCGCGTCAGCAAGACAAGGAGCACCGTTATGCAGAAAGTATCCCTTCGTAAAGTGAAAACTCCCGTGAGCTACTTGCAAGAGAACAATGAGGAGATATTACACTTTTCACTGCAAGGGCTGTTACCCGTAGGCCATTCTTTAGCGCTCAACACCACCATCGGCACCCTTTCCCACCTCGTCGTCAAGCAAGACCGCCCCCACATGCTCATGGAGCAGCAATTCACCACCAGTGAGATCTGCGTCCTGATGCCACTCATGGAGTCTTACCCATACTATTGCCCGTACGAGGTGCTACTGGCGAGCTTCAACACCGGCAGGGTGAACGAGACGACCGTTGAGCGTTGTCGCGAACGCCTGCTTGAGGCACAGGAAGCGGGAGTATGGGATCAGGAGATGAGGCCGGTGCGCAATGTGCTCTCGCGCACGCGCCTGAAGACACGCGCATTCGGCATCGAGATCTCTTCCATCCTCGAAACCGGCTACATCCTGATGTATATGGGTGAGCATAAACATCGCCTGGATAGATAGCTAGCTACCGATACGTAATCTGTATACTTTCAGCGCGATGAGTAGCGGCAGCCGATGCTGGCACTGTTCCAGATCTAGATCGCAGAGCTTTTGCAGCCGCTCCAGGCGTTGTAGTAATGTATTGCGATGTACGTCAAGCAGGCTCGATGTTTTAGCAACATTGCCGCTGCATTCAAGGTAGATCTCTAGCGTCTCCAGGAGATTCGTTTTTTTGCGCCGATCATAGTCGACGATGAGCTCGATCTGCTTCTGGTACTGGTCAGAGAGCGTATCCGTCTGCGCGAACTTATAGATATAGCGATAGGCACCTAGCTCGTTGAAATGCGTACAGCCGTACTCTCGATGCAGGCATGGCCCTACTTCCAGAGCCGCGCACGCTTCGGCATAGCTACGCTGGTAGTCGCCCACCGCGTGGCAGAGGTTGCCGATACCAGCCATCAGCGCAATGGCGTATTCGTCGCGCACACGCCGCTCCAGCTCGTCCAGGCAAGCGTGCAATTGCTCAAACGACGTATTCTTGTCGAGATTGAGCAAACAGACAAGTTGATTATCGCGCTCGTCGAGCAGCGAGCCGGGATAGCGTCCTTCAAGATAGTGCTTGATCTGCTTGACTATGGAGCTATGCAAACTGAGGCGTTCCTCTTTTGAGAGGAACCGTTCCTGGAAGGTTGTCCCTTCCGAGAGTTCTAGCAACGCGACGGTATGAGCTTTGCTTAAGTCGAAACCAGGGATGCGCGCGCGCCGCCGTAACGCGTCTTCGCCGTCCGCTGCTCCGCAACAAAGGTCGGTGACGAGCGCCTTGACCAGTCTTTTCTGCGCCAGTGTATCTTCATCGACTCCTTGCAGATGCCTGATCGCTAGAGCCACCTGGGTTGCGATGGTGGTGAGCATCAACTCATCGTCATCATTGTAGCGCGTACTTTTACTGGCATAGCAATTCAACAATCCGATGCATTCGCCCCCTATGCACAGGGGCACCGGCAGAAGCGCGGCAAACTGTACGTTTTTGAGCGGATTGAGCGCTTCCAGTTGTCGATACGAGAGCTGCGGCAAACGACCATGCAGGCTCGTCAGATGCAAGACCTCCAACGTCTCCGTATCGATATGCACAGGTTGTACGTTGATGCCTTTCTCGCTGAGATCGGGCGACCAGGCATAGAGTCTGAAATCATTGTAGGCATAGTTACGTAGCAAGACGGTACACAGGTCAACGTTCAATGCCTGCATCGTCAGGCGCGCCAGAGAGGTAAGCACCTGATCGAGGGGAAGGGAAAGGGTGAGCGTCGTCATAAGGTGACGCAACACCTCGTGAAGGTTCGCGGGTGCTGTAGGGCCGGTGGGAGAGACGCTAAGAAACCGACCAGCTTCCATCTCTTGATGAGGAGGAGGGGCAGACCCGTGGGCGCGCTCTTTGCAGATCTGTTCGAGAGTGAGGAGTTGAATACTCATTTCTACTTCCGTTATCGACAAATAGAATTCTCATTGTTACATACATGTAATCTACATGTAACCCACAAGCTAGAAGCATTCCCACACATGGAAGTCTCAACCAGATTCAATATAACACAATTTGCCTCTATTGTCCATCCTAAAGTATTACAAACGCCTGCAAAATGTTTTGCACATTCCTACAGAAGACTGGTATAAGACGCCAAAAAAGGTTATACCACCCTCTTTTTTTCGGCCATGAGCTGGCTGGATACCAGAACCTTTTGTCTTTTCTTATACAATAACTTTCGGGAAGAAGAGTGGGAGCAAATGAGAAGACAGCCACACTATACTTTCCTACAGGTGGAAGGAGTGCTTTGTGGGGACATCGCGCTCGTGTCTCTTGCTATTGGGAGCTGCCAATCAGCGGTCGGCGAAGCTGGCCAGTGGAGAGTGTTGGGGGGCTGTAGAGAAACTCTTCTCTGCACAGGTATCAAGGGGTCCGCTTCGCCCGCCTGGTTGGAATCGAGACGATTAGTGTTATATGCATAGGCACACATTAGGAGATCTTGATGAATTCATCAACACGTACGCTCATCAAAGCAGTGGCGTGGTTTGGGGCGGCGATGATCGTCATCGTGGTTTTTCACCTCGGAGGCACGATTGCCCACCGCGTCGGACAGTTCGCTCCTCTGACTGGAGCTTTCATTGGGGGTGCCATCACCCTCTATAGCGCGACCCGCCCCCGACGCCGCAACGATTATACTGAGCCGTGGATAGGCTTTGAGCAGGTTTCCTGGGTCCTCATTGGCTTCGGGATGATTATGTGGGGCATCGGCGATAGCTTCTGGCGCTATTATATTTCCCAGAACCAGGCACCGTTCCCCTCTCTGGCAGATTTCGGCTATTCAACGTTTCCTTTACTGGTATTTGTGGGTTTGCTCCTCCAACCCGCCGCTGCGGCACAAGGCAGGCGCGCTGTACTGGTTATGGACAGCCTGATCTCTATGGGCTCTATCTTCGCCCTCTCATGGTATCTCCTGCTGGGCTCGTTGGCACAGGCGGCGGGCGAGGCGAATCTGGCGAAATTCCTGGGTATTTATTATCCGGTAGCCGATACGGCCCTGCTCAGTTGTATCGTCTTCTTGCTCCTGCGCGGCCAAGGAGAGGCGTATCAGTCGACGGCCCGGCGCACAGGCTTGCTGGTCCTTGGCCTGGGCCTCTGCTTCTTCGTCACCTCTGACTTCCTTTTCAATATTCAGCAGAACGCGGGTACCTATGTGGAGGCTACCTGGGTCGATATGGGCTGGCCGCTGGGTATGCTGACGATCGGCGTGGCAGCGTTCCTGCGCCGCTTCATGGACGCAACTCCGGCGAATGTGGTGCAACAACGCATGGAGCTGCTCGATGAAAAGACCAATCTGACGCCGATGCAGTTTGTGCCGTACACCCTGCTGGGCCTGCTCTTCGTTGCCCTGACGCTCGATGTGCTGGCACCCGATACCGGGCAGAACATGATCCGTCCGGTCCTGCTATTCTCTACCATCGCGGTAGTGGCTCTGGTGGTGGCACGCCAGATCTATACGATGTGGGAAAATATGCGCCTGACCCAGCGCCAGGCGGAGGCGCTCGCCAGCCTGGAGCGCGCCAACCAGCGCGTGGCGGAACAGTCGCATCAGATCGCGGAATACAACGCCGAACTGGAACACGGCATCGAGCATCTGAAGGATGTCCAGGCGAACCTATCAAACGGCAACCTGCGGGCACGCGCTACTCTGACACAGGGAGCTCTCTTGCCTCTGGCCGGTAGCCTGAACCTGATGGCCGAGCGCCTCTCGCGCCTGGGCCAGGTGAGCGCGTACGGCCAGCGTGTGATGCGGGCACTCAGCGATCTGAGTATTGCCCTGGAGCGCCACTCTATGGGCGTCCCTCTGAACATTCCCGAGTCCTGCCGCGATCTGACCGAGATCAATCGTCTGCTGCTCGCTCTGCATATTCGGCCAACAGCTCCCCCAGTATCGAGCAACCAGCCAATCTCGTATAATGGCGCTGAGCCTTTGCCACAACGCCCACCTGCTCCCCATCCGGTGACGCAGCCGCTGACGCCGCGCCTGATGCACGGCACATACCAGCCGCAGCAATTCTCCGAGACCGATCCACAATGGATGCCCAGCCCCGATCGGCACAGAAGCGCGAGCGTACGTTCTTCAACATCGGGTTCCCTACACCCGCCCGTGAATAAACGTACCGACTGAACACTACTGGTCAAGTGTGTCTCTACAATGAGCAGCCAGGTTGATCTAAAACAACCTGGCTGCTCATTGTTTTGCTCTATCCTCATTGAAGACATTAAGTGCTATAAGAAATATACAGCTTTTCATGTGAGTTCTCCCCTCCCGTTCCTCGACGGATGAAAAATATATCAGACATGCTCCCAAAACGCTCCATTTCGCCGTTCACTAGATAGAAAATATACTCAGCGTTTCGTTTTCTCTCTTGTATAGACAACAGTCGTATCAATAACCCTCTCTATAGTGTCCCAACCATATATTCGATGCCACGGCGGCAGGAGAATTTCGCGATGACCTACAGGATTGGTCAACAGCTCGGCAACTATCACTTACTTCAGCTACTCGGGCGTGGAGGCTTCGCCGAGGTCTACCTGGGCAGACATATTCACCTGGATACGCTGGCCGCAGTAAAAGTTTTGCACACGCACCTCTCGCGGGATGATAGCGAGCAGTTTCATACTGAGGCGCGCACAATTGCTCATCTTACGCACCCGCATATCGTGCGCATCATGGACTATGGCATCGATATCGGCACGCCCTTTCTGGTCATGGACTACGCTCCCAACGGCACCCTGCACCAGCAGCATCCGCGCGGAACGCGGCTTCAACCGACGCTCGTTGCCCACTATGTGATACAGATCGCCGCCGCCCTGCAATACGCCCACGAGCATGGTATCATTCATCGCGATGTAAAGCCGGAGAATACGCAACCGTCTCCTGTGCCCGCACACGTCCTGGGCACGCGCCTCTTCACGTTTTCGGGCCATTCCGATATCGTCTCTTCCCTCTCCTGGTCGCAGGATGGCAGGCGCATTGCCTCTGGTTCCTTTGATACAACCGTACAGGTCTGGGACGCCATAACGGGGAACAATCTCCTGGTCTACCAGGGGCATGCCAATAAGGTGACGACCGTCGCGTACTCTTACGATGGCGTGCATCTCGCCTCGGGCGGCATCGATGCCACGGTGCAGGTCTGGGACCCGGCTACGGGCGCTCACTTGCTCAACTATCGCGGCCATAAACAGGAGGTGCGAACGGTTCAGTGGACGCCCGATGGCACCTTTATTGCATCCGGAGGCCAGGATGGCGTCGTCCACGTCTGGAATTCATCTACGGGAGAGCTTGCGTTGGCCTATAAAGGGCATACGGCCTCTATCAATCAACTAAGCTGGTCGCCCGATGGCAAATACGTTGCATCCGCGAGTGACGATGGCACGATCCACGCCTGGAACGCCTTTACGGGTACACGGCTGCTCATGTATCGCGGCCATTCCAGCAGTGTTTTAGCGGTCGCGTGGTCGCCAGACAACAACTCTATCGCGTCCGGTGGCACTGATATGACGGTCCAGGTGTGGTAGCCAGAAAACGAGGCATGCATGATAAACAGATATGCAGGACAACAGATTGGGAATTATCGCTTGCTAGAACCAGTCGGCTCGGGCACGTTTGCCGATGTCTACCTGGGCAGGCACGTACATTCAGGAGAGTTGGCCGCGTTGAAGATTTTACGCACCCAGCTTTCAGACGCTGAAGTTGAACAGTTTTGCCATAAAGCTGCTATGCTTACACACCTGTTGCATCCCTATATCGTGCGTGTGCAGGAGTATGGCGTGTTGAACGCGACCCCGTTTCTGGCGCTGGACTATATCCCCAACGGCTCTCTGCGCCAACATCACCCACGCGGTATAAGCGTTGAGCTCTCCGACGTGGTGCATTATGTCACACAGGTCGCCGCCGCCCTGCAATACGCCCACGATCATCAGATTGTGCATGGCGATGTGAAGCCGGAGAACATGCTGGTGAACCGCGACAATGAAGTGATGCTGAGCGACTTTAGTCTCGCCTTCCTCACGCACAGCATGCAGGCTGATATGTCCGCGCTGGGCATCGCCTATACCGCACCCGAACGGCTCTCCGGGCATCTCTGTCCCGCCAGCGATCAGTATGCGCTGGGCCTTGTCGTCTACGAGTGGCTCAGCGGCGATCATCCCTTTCACGGCTCGTTCGCGGAGATCGCCGCCAGACAGACGCTGATCTCTCCCCGTTCGCTGCGTGAAAGCGCACCGGACCTCCCCGCTGCGGTTGCCGATGTGGTGCATAAGGCGTTGGATAAAGATCCTGCCAGGCGTTTCGACAGCATGCGCGCCTTCGCAGATGCCCTGGAGCAGGCCAGCAAGCCCGCCTGGTACGATGCTCCCGATATCCCGACGCTGTTGACCCCGTCCATTCACGCGCTCCTCGCCTCGCGATCGAGCACGGAGCCAAGTCCAGTCACAGCCTCAAGGACAAGCACGACATGGCGCAATGCACCAGTTCAGGCGTCGCCAGCCGTTGTAGCGCCTGTACAATTTACGCTTTACACTGAGCCTTCAACCGGCGAGATTCGCCAGCTCGCGCTGCCGCCAGACATTGAACAGCAACCGACACGCCTGCTCAAAGAAAAGAAGGTGCGCTTACCTTCGCGCTACTCCCTCCTTGTCGCTTGTCTCATCTTGCTGATCGTGGGGAGTATCGCCCTGTCCGTGGTGAGGCTGATTGCTGTTCAGCAGGCCGACTCCGCGCTCGCCAGCGTGCCAGCCATCGCCGGTACGTATAGCGGCCCATTACACAACACGCCAGCGAACATCTACGCGACCATGACGCTCGCTATTCAGCAGAAGCAGGAAGCGATCAATGGTAATTTCACGGTCGGCGAGCCGCTTCTGGGCAATGGCCACTTCACAGGCACCATTGACGTGACAAAACATATTCGTTTCCTTGTCCGTAGCGCCGATACTGCCGCGCCGATCCTCTTCTGGGGCGCGCTCCAGCCGGATGGCAGCCTGGGCGGAAACTACTGCAGCATCAACAAAAATCTACAATGCGATCTCCAGGCTGGCGGGCGCGGCGTGTGGAGCGTCGTTCGTACTGTTGATTAAGGCGCAAAAAATTCGCTTTGCAAGCGTCTACATAGTAAGCTACATGTGGCTTGCTGTGTTATACTGACTCAAGGTCAACCCTTCACGCGATTGGAAGCACCTGGAGTTTGAAGCTGTAGAGCGTTCTTTACTTCTTTTTCCAGCGCGAGGTCACTATGCCACTCGAAGGAAAGCAGATCGGTCGCTATCATATACTGCGCATACTTGGCAGCGGCGGCATGGGCGAAGTCTACCTTGCCGAGGATGCGCGCATCGGTCAGCAGGTCGCGATCAAGATAATGAGAGCCGAGACGGGCTTTTTTGACGAGAGAGGTAGAGATAGCCTCTTCCTGCGTGAAGTAAAGACGATCGCGCTGCTGGACCATCCACGCATTCTGCCACTCTTCGACTACGGCGACGCGCGTGTTGATGATATGCTCCTGGCCTACCTGGTGATGCCTTACCGCCAGGATGGTTCGCTCGCAGACTGGTTGCGTCGCAAGGGCATTGCGCGCCTCTCGCCACAGCAGGGAATGCACATCCTTGGGCAGGCGGCGGACGCGCTCCAACACGCGCACGATCACAACATCGTCCATCAAGATGTGAAGCCCTCCAATTTCCTGGTACGCGCCGACAGAGAACTCGACATTTTTTTGACGGACTTCGGCATCTCGCGCCTGGCGACCGCAACATCGAACTCCAGCCAGGCTATACGCGGCACGCCTACCTATATGGCACCCGAGCAATGGGAGGGCCAGCCGGTCTTCGCTACCGATCAGTACGCGTTGGCCGTCACGATGTACGAACTGCTCACTGGTCGGCCACCATTTCAGGGCAACCCTGGTCGCGTGATGTACCAGCACATCAATACATTACCACAGCCCGCCAGCACACTCAATCCGGCCATCCCTGGCAGCGCCGATGCCGTGCTCCTGCGCGCACTCGCCAAGCGGCCCGAAGAGCGTTTCGACACCATTTCCGCCTTCGCCAACGCATTTCAACAGGCGCTGAGCGGTGGTACTGCAACGTTTCTTCGCCCAACTGGGATATCCGGCTCTATGACCCTGAACTCGCGGACCTCTGCCAGCGAGGATAACCTTGCTACCTATATAAAGCCATCTCCTACGCCTGCTGGCCTGGGCACACCACCTTTCGGGCACCCTCCGCTGACGCCGGAGCAAGCGTTCGCCCGCTCAGCGACGCCCGGCGACATTTCCGCGACGCTTGCCATCAGCCGGGAGGAAGCCAGCACCGGTACGACCCGCGTCATCACGCTTCCGGGCGGCAAGCAGGCCATCGTAGCAGTACCCGCGCATGTCCCGAACGGCCATATTATTCGCATCGAAAACACCGACGCTGGCTTCAATAGAGGAGTCTATCTGACCATTGCTATTCAGGATGCCACGCCTCCCCTGACGATCCAACAGACAGCGGAAACTATGCTGGAGACGGCAACGATGGAGAGCGCTATGCCTCCTCAAACACCACCGGCGCTCTCAGAGCCATCCTTTGCCGCTCTGGAGAGCCGGACTCTACGCTCAACGACTTCGCCTGCAAGGCTGGCATCTTCTGCAACGCCCATTGCTGCGCGTGCCGCCGTAAACCCCTCATCAGGAGTAGCTGGCTATAGCGCGCTTCCGCCTGCGAGGCCGCGCAAGAGGTCAGGGCGGCTGGGCTTCGTTATCGTCCTGCTGGTCTTGATCCTCTCAATGGGGGCCGTTGCCTACGCCGTACCCAGTGTCGCGCATGCTATCTTTGGCGGATTTGCGCCCGGCGGCCCTCAAGCGACGCCGACCACTGCGCTTCCCGCATCGGCTGCCACGGTAACTATTACGCCCAATAAGCAGACTTTACAGAATACATTCAATCTCACCGCCGTACCGGGAACGCCAGATGCAGGCCAGCGACAGATTGCGGCCCGCTATACCAACGGCATCAAGTCCGACGCGAAGACCGTCCCCGCGACTGGAAGCGGCAGCACCCAGACGACCGCCGCCCAGGGAACGCTGACATTCTATAACTATAGCACCGCCGCGACCCTTAATGTTCCCAGCGGCACCTCGTGGACCGGCAGCGATGGCATCGTTGCCGTGAACGACCAGACCGTGTCCCTACCCCCCGCTACGGTGGCTGGCACGCCTACGTTGGAAAATTCGAGCGCGCACACCACCACAGCTGGAGCGAACACGAATATCGCTGCCCAGGACATCAACGACGATGCCTCAGCGTATCAAACTCCGGTAACAACAGCGCCAACACCAACACCAGCTGTAACGCCAACTCCGGCGGCAACTGCGACGAGCACGGCTACGGGCCAGACCGCAACGATGCCAGACACGACAACAGGCCAGACGACGCAATTGACCTCCACTCTGCCACAAAGCGGCGGCGGCGCGACCGTTGTCAATGGAGCCGCGTTCACCGGTGGCAAGGACGCCCAGAAATATACAATTGTTAGCCAGAACGATATCAATGGCGCTGAGAATCAGTTGGTCAACGCATTGACGCCACCGGCGCAACAGGATGCAAAGAACGATGTCCATCCGCACGATAGTATCATCCGCGATGTCTTCTGCAAGCACGACACAACGGCCAACCACCAGGCAGGAGATACCGCCGCGACGGTGACGGTCACGACAAAAGTGACCTGTAGCTACGAAGTCTACAGTCGGGATGATGCAACGGCGTTTGCGCAGAGCCTGCTGAAAGCTCAGGCGAGCAAAAATCCTGGCTCACACTATGCGCTATCGAGCGCTATCGCGGCTAAGATTACGCAGGAGCAGCCGAATGCCAGCAACGATACGATGGCAATCACTGTCGCTGCATCGGGATCGTGGGCCTACCAGTTCAGCGCCGCTCAAAAACAGGCAATGGCGCAACTGGTCACGGGCAAGTCTCTCGACGCGGCAAACAAAGCGCTTGCAAGCTACACCGGTGTCGCGCAGGAACAGATACAACTGAGCGAGCAGAACCGTACCCTCTTGCCCACTGATACTGGTAAGGTCACGATTGTAGTACAACCCTAGCTCTATCTCCTGGCGATCTGTGCATCGCGCTCGCGGGGCAGACTGAACCAGGCGTCATCGCACGCGCGCAGCTCCTCTTCGTCCAGTACAAGATCCACGC
Source organism: Chloroflexota bacterium (assembly GCA_030854195.1). Lineage (GTDB taxonomy): Bacteria > Chloroflexota > Ktedonobacteria > Ktedonobacterales > Ktedonobacteraceae > JACDAE01. Next base: position 630 of record JALYTQ010000033.1, on the reverse strand, counting down.
CGCGCAGGCTGTCCGTGAGCTGTTCCGGCTTGCTGGCACCCAGGATAGCGGAGGTGATGCCCCGTTGGGCCAATACCCAGGCCAGCGCGGCGTGCGTTAAATTCTTCCCGCGCTGTTCGAGGAAGTTCCCCAGCCGCTCGACGACCTCAAAGATCGCCTCGTTCCAGTAGCGGCGCTGGTACAGCTCTCCGCTGCGCTGTAGACTGAAGCGCGTCCCCTCTTCTACGGCCTTCGCCTGTCGGTAACGTCCCGTCAGCACGCCGCCAGCGAGCGGATTGTAGCCGATGACGCCGATGCCATGCGCGCGGCACAATGGCAGCAGCTCATCTTCGATCATGCGGAACACGATGTTGTAGCGCGGCTGCACGCTGACGAAACTGGCAATATTCGCCAATTTGCTTGTCCAGAGCGCGTCCGCGAGCTGCCACGCGGGGAAATTGGAGCAGCCGATGTAGCGAACCTTGCCAGCACGCACGAGATCGTCCATTGCGCGCAATGTCTCTTCTATGGGCGTGGATGGGTCGGGCCAATGCACCTGGTAGAGGTCGATGTAATCGGTCTGCAGGCGGCGCAAACTCTGCTCGCAGGCGGAGATCACATGCTTACGGCTCAAACCCGTGTCGTTTGGAC
>JALYTQ010000250.1 GCA_030854195.1 Chloroflexota bacterium | reverse complement strand
ATCCCGACCTGACCGTGGTACACATCGATGCGCATGGCGATCTACGCGACGAATACGAGGGCATGCAACTTTCACACGCCTGCATCGAACGCCGCGTCGTCAATATGGGCATCCCCCTGCTGGAGATCGGTATTCGCAGCTTCAGTCCCGAGGAGGCAGCGTTTATGCAGACCCAGCCCGATGTCGCCATCGTCTGGGCCTATCAGATGGCAAGGGGCACCGCTACCATTCCGTGGGAGCGATTGGGCAAGCATACTTATGTCACTATCGACCTGGATGCCTTCGATCCTGGCGAGATGCCAGCGGTAGGGACGCCGGAGCCGGGTGGGCTATCCTGGTACCAGGTGCTCGATCTCTTCCGAGAGATCTGCCGACGCACAACGGTTGTGGGTATGGATGTCGTTGAGCTGTGTCCCATGCCGGGCCAGACGCGCGCGGACTACCTGGCCGCCCGGCTCGTATACAAAATGATTGGCTACCGATTCTCCTAATTTGCAACTTTCAAGGTAGTTTCTCGCTTATCATAGAGAGAGCATCGTTTTGAAAATGTTCTGGCAGGAGGAGATAGTGCGTTCTTGTAAGGGGCGTCTTTACAGAAGAGACGCGCAACATAGATGGGGAAGCAGCGCGCTAGCGCTCTGCTTCGTGCTTCTCGCTCTGCTCTGTAGCGGATGCGATAGCGCTGATCTTACCTCTCAATCGGGTGGGCAAAGTACTACGTTTACCGGGTCCTCTACTCACCAGCAGATTACGTATGGCACGAATGCAACGGATGTGCTCATTCGTACATCTTATGGTGGTGGCTTGCAAGGAACTCTCAATCTCAGTCCGCAGATCAGCGTCTACGGAGATGGGACATATATACTTGGTCTGAATAGAGAAGGCAGGCTCGACACCGATAAGCTACAACAGTTGCTCAACACACTGGTAGATAGTTATGGCCTGCTGGCTTTCAAACGTCAGCAGTTCTTCGATATTCCAGACCAGGATGCAACATTTCTGGATCTCACTATTAACGGGAAACACGAGGAACTGATGTATGGCGCATTTGGTAGCCAGCCCGCCAGCGCGGAAGATAAGGATGAGTTTCGGCGTCTCGGCAAGGCACTCGACACGCTCAAAAACACGCTCGTCGGCCCGTTCATTGCCTATCAGGGCAAGGATTTTGCCTTGCTCGCCCGTCAGATGTTTAGCCCTGACCCAAATCAGGTCATACCAGATTGGCCGCTGACAGATTTTACGCTCGCTCAGGCCGCAGCGCTCGAATGTGGCCTCATCCCAGCGGATAACGACAGTACCAATCCTGAGACCGCCTGTCTCAAGTTCGTCATTCCATCCCAGGCAATCCTGCTGACGCCAGCGCAGGTACAGACGATCAAAGCGGCGTTGAAAGGGCAGGGCGTTTTTTTTGAAGAGGGGCTGTACTACACCGTCATGCTGCGCCCATTGCTACCAGACGAACTGCCTGACAAAACGCTGGCTATGTTTGGTAGCCAGCAGGTAAAATTTACGGGAGTCCCTTTACACGCTGGAACAGTACCACCAGTACCAACGGCGACACCGGCCCGGTAATGGGCATAATCCATATTACCCACTATCTCACAACAAAGAGATGTGATATACTATGGAAGACGTGCCCCCTTACTGCAAGCCATTTGCAAAGACCATAAGCACATAGCGCGTCAAGCTTTCTAGTGTAAGTGCGGAAAGACCGACGGGAGGAAGTTACAAAAGATCTTGCCGATCTAAACTACTACTTAGGTACACCCCCATACGGCTCAACCGTGAAAGGATTTATGACCAGAGAATTCGATAAGCAGAGAGGAAATGACTCGCGTCCGTCATTTCGTAACAAACCTGCAAACAGGAATGGAGATGAGCGATCTCCACGCCCGGCACGCCCACGCCTCAATCGCGAAACTGTCGATCGGGCCTGGGAGTCGGGAGCACAACATACGCACGCGGACTATCGTTCGCGCAGCACCAATGGGCAGCCACCACGCAATAACTGGCGCAATCAGCAGTCGTCAGGGTATTCCTCCTCACAGAATAGTCATGGTGGCAACAGACCCTACAACAATCAGCGGCAGGAACAATATCGGGACAATCCCCGGCGCTTCGAGCGCACTCCCGATGAGAACAATGGCCCTCGTTCTCGTTCGTTAAACTCAAATAACACAGGTCGGCGAGATTACACTGATCAGCACTCTGCTGAACGACGCGATTACAGAGAGCGATCCACTGGCCCTGACAGACGACCAGGATACCGCGACAATCGTGATAACCGCGATAACCGCACTAACGGTCAATCACGCGAGTACGGTGGACAGTTCCGAGATCGCGATCAGGACAGAGACTATCGTAGACGCGATTTTGGGCGCGATGAGCGCGGCGGACAGAACTTCGGTCGCAGCTCGTTTGAAACTGGCAGGAGAGATGGCAGGGGCTATCAGGGTCAGCGCCCAGGACCCGATACCCGCAATCCTCGTGGGCAGAGCCGCCCATGGGAACAACGCCAGACGAATGATCGCCCGCAAAGCTCCTATCGCCCAGCACGCCCGGCATATAATGAGCGTAATGAGCGTAATGAGCGATTCGAGGGTGACTACGAGCGCTTCGATGGACGCAACACTGCACCAGACAGACGCTCTGACGCTCACCGGCCCGAACGCCCGACGAGCAGACCCCCTCGCGAAAGACAGCACTTTAACGGCGGCGAGCGCGACAACAGGGAGCACACAGAAGAGCGCCATGTTACGCGCCTGCCGAACGGTCGCGTACTCAAGGGACCAAGACCCGTACAACGCAAAGAAGCACAGTTCTGGGCTGGAATCTCTGAGAATACCGACGATCTCATCGGCCACATTCCGACGTCTGAAACCTCAGACCTGGAGGATGCGGCAGGAGAAACTGAGGCAGGGGAGCAATCCGCAGGAGAGCAATCTGCCGCGACGCGCAAGCCTCGCACACGTTCCGCCAGCGCGTCCGTACGTGCGAAGAAGGCGAATACGGCGGGCGGGGGCAAGCGTGGCCCTAAGCCGTCGCAACGCGGCTTTAAGTGGCCTACGCCGGAATAATAGCGCTTACTTGCTTTTAGTCAGATGAGGAGACCATTGCTGAAACCCGAAAGCAGCGGCTCCATTTCTGATTGCATAGGAGCTGTTAACGGTTTACAGCAGGGTTTTATATGTGTCCAGTTCTAGAACTGGGCACATTTCTACTATGCACTAGAACATAGCTCGAAAGGCGATAGCATGTCCGATTCTCACTACCCCAGCTATCTAGCTCTTTACGAAAGTGGAGAGCTGGCAGAACGCGCCGCCGCCGCGTGGGAGATATTACGCAGTTGCACTATCTGTCCGCAAAATTGCCGCTGCAATCGCATCGCTGGAAAGACTGGTGTCTGCCACTCAGGCACAGAGGCCATCGTGGCCTCCTGGAATGTGCATCGGCGCGAGGAGCCACCAATCAGCGGGACGCGCGGCGCGGGGACGATCTTCTTCGGCTATTGCCAGGCGCGCTGCACCTACTGCCAGAATTTCCCGCTCAGTCAGGGCGGCCTGGGACATCGCGTTGGACCTGAACGGTTGGCAGATATGATGCTCTATCTACAAAAGAAACGCTGCCATAATCTGGACCTTGTGACGCCCACCCACTTTGTGCCGCAGATTCTGGCTGCGCTAGTGGTTGCTTGCGGCAAAGGTCTGCGCCTGCCGCTGGTCTACAATTGCGCGGGCTATGAAAATCTGGAAACATTGAAGCTTCTAGATGGCGTGGTTGACATCTATCTGCCCGACGCGAAATACGCAGACAATAAAAACGCGCTGCGCACCTCGAAAATGCCAAAATATGTTGACTATAATCAAGCGACGCTGCGCGAAATGTACCGTCAGGTGGGTCCTCTCCAGCTCGATGATGAGGGGATTGCGCGCCGGGGCCTGCTCATTCGCCACCTCGTCATGCCAGAAGATGTCTCGGGCACACGCGATGTTCTACGCTGGATCGCGGAGGATCTCGGTCCCGATACGCCCATCAGTCTTATGGATCAGTATTTCCCGGCATGGAAGGCTGTCAATGATCCCATATTGAACCGCCGTTTAAGCTGGAAGGAGTATCGCACCGCCCTCGATGCCCTCGACGAGTTCGATTTGACAGCGGGATATGTTCAGGAAGACCTGATTGAAGTCGATACGACATCTGATATATGAAGACAAATTTCGTTAAGCATATAGCAATAAGGCAAGCACTCTATTATGTAATGGACACTGCACGCTATAATTGAAAAGAGTACGCTACAGATTATCAGGAAGAAATGTAGCAATTTATGACAGAGGGCATCTCTTGATCCTGGGCAAGAATCGAAGAGATGCGAAACGGAGAGTTTTTATTATGAATACTACGGCCACATTGAGCCGCCTATTCGCGGGTATACAGGACGATCTTGACCGGGTCGATACCACGTTCCAGGAGCGTGCAACATCAGGTCTTGCCGTCCTTAATTCCGCTTCCATGCACGCAATTGCATCACCCGGCAAACGACTGAGAACGGCTATCACCTTGCTCGCGGGCAAATTGAACACCTACCGCTTCGACAAACTGCTCCCCCTGAGCGTTGCCTATGAAATGGTCCACCTCGCTACCCTCATCCATGATGATATCGTAGACGAGGCCAGGACCCGACGCGGTAATCCCACGGTCAATGCGCTGTGGGGCGATAAGATAGCTATTCTGCTCGGCGACTACTACTTCGCCAAGACCTCTGGCCTGGTTGCCGATATTGACGATAATCGCATCGATCACCTCTTCGCGGAGACCGTCGCGACGGTCAGCGAAGGGACGATCATGGAGATGATGACGGCTGGAAGGATCGATCTCACCATCGAGACCTACTATGAGAAGATCAAGCATAAGACCGCCTGCCTCATCGCCGCCTGTAGCAAAGGCGGCGCGATCGTCAGCGAAGCCTCCGACGACGAGATCGAGCATTTGCACGAATACGGCATGAATCTGGGCATTGCGTTCCAGATCATCGACGATATCCTGGACTATACCGAGGATCAATCGACGATTGGCAAGCCAGCGGGAAACGATCTCAGGCAGGGCATGGTCACGCTGCCACTGATCTACGCGCTACAGGAGCAGCCCAGCAACGGTCTGTCGCTGCAAGTGCAGCCGCTGCTCAATGGTGCTCTGCATAAAGAAGAGGATATACAATCTGTCGTGAACAGGGTGGCACAAGGGTACGGCGTTAACCAGGCATTGGTAGATGCGCACACATACGCGAATAAGGCGCGCACGGCGTTATATCACTTTCCGTCCTCCAACAATCGCGACGTACTAGACGGGCTTATCGATTTTGTGGTATCGCGTAAAAGCTAATATGGCTCTGGAAGCCGTGTAGCGCTCTGCTGATACGATGATAGGATACGTATACTTATGATGACAAAAACATCTTTAGAAGAAAAGTTTAAAGAGACAGGGGGCAAGCGTCCCTATGTCCAGCGGCTCTTTGGTCGCATCGCGCGCGTCTACGACCTGATGAATGGCCTGATGAGCTTCGGACTGGATCGCTACTGGCGCGCCCGCGCCGCGCGCTACCTGGCCCTGGGCACAGGCGAGACGGGCCTGGATCTGGGTGCCGGAACCGCCGATCTCTCCATCGCCGTTATTCGCGCCTCCGGTCCAGGCACACACATGATCGGCATGGATATCACGCCGGAGATGCTGGATCAGGGCCGGATCAAGCTGGCACGTCTGGGCTTACAGGACTGTATCGATCTGCGCATAGGCGACGCCGAACATATCGATCTTCCTGATAATAGCGTCGATGGCTGCTGCTCCGCGTTTACGGTGCGCAACCTCACCGATATCCGGCAGGGCTTCCGCGAGATGCTGCGCGTCGTGCGACCTGGCGGACGCGTGGTCTGTCTGGAGATCAGCCACCCGCCCGGCAAAATCTTCGGCGGCCTGTTCTACTTCTACTTCTACAAGCTGGCACCGCTGTTCGGCACTATTCTTGGGAAGGCGTTTGAGGAGTACAACTACCTGCCCAATTCGCTCACGACCTTTCCAGATGCACCCACGCTGAAGGGGATGATGGAAGAGTCCGGTTGGAGCGATGTGCGCTTCTATCGCCTCACGCGCGGCATTGTGGCGCTGCATGTGGGAACGAAAAAAGGCTAAATTTAACCGTAGTTCGAATGGACGCTGGAAACGCTGGCTGATAGAACTGCTTCCATGCAGATAGGCTGCCGCCTCCAGCGGTCGTATCTACTACAATATGTGGCATGCCTGCTAGCGTTTGCTATTTCGTCCCAGCGTCAGGCCGCCCAGGAAGCCTTCGAGCGCTTTCGCCAGGTCGTACAGTTGCGTGGCCTCTATGGCTGAGACCTCGTGTCCAGCGTGCCCAACCTGATAGAGCAGTTGCACGGCGGGATGCTTTGCGGGCGCGTTAGATACCTCATTGGCGGTCGAACCGAGCAGCGAAGCACGCATGGCATCGACGCTGGCATTCACCTGTTCCAGATTCTCAATATCGATGAAGCTGGCCGAGCGAGGGGCATTTTTCCCCTGTTTTCCAGCGGCGCGACTCGCTTCCCACTGGCGTCGGGCCTGCTTACCAGCATAGCAGTAACAGAATTCGGGATGGGTCGAGTCGGAGTTTTGCAGCCCTGTATCATCACAGATTGGACAAATAGGCATGATGACCTCCTCAGAGTTTAGAATATGCATCTCACCTACTATATCATAGATCACGTGAGCCGCTGCACACCATTCAGATAATCCTTGAGCATATGCTCGCAATCGAAGGCCATGTGCCCAAAAACCTCACCGGGCTCGTGCCAACAGGTGCTCCCTTCGCCCGACCCATGTTCCGTGCCATCGATGATCGAGCCTTTATACGCGATGGCAACAGCGCGAAAACGTGGATCGCGCTTAAGAGAGGAGTACACGCCAACGATGCCTTGTACATGCACGTTATAGCCGGTCTCCTCGCGTGCCTCACGTAGTACACACTGCTCCACCGTCTCTTTATAGCGCACTATACCGCCTGGAATAGTGTAGCCCAGGCCATCAGAGCGATCAATCAGCAGCACCTTCCCGTCGCGTTCGATGATTATACAGGCGCTCAAGATCGGAGAGATCTGTCCCAGCGTCAGCAATGCTATCAGGCGAAATATCCAGCCCGCCACCATCCCTTTCATCTTCTCTTTCATCTTACAAAAACGTGGTGTGGATACCCCTGCCCTTTCAGGCATGGGGAGGAAGCGCCACGACTCCTTTCTGGTAACGATAGCCATCGCAGTGATGCAGAAGCGTACAGAAGCGATGGCTTATCCCCTGTACCGTTTTTGTAGGGGTCGTGATGTTGAAGAACCCTGTTGCACGAACGGCAACTTTGCCTACAGAGGTTCCCATCTTGGCACTACTGCTCACCACTGCTCGCAGTCGGGTAAGGAGTGAACGTTGCCGCTCCTCCTCCCCTAAGAACGGGACGTGAACATTTCTATTCATACCGCTCAAGCCTTTCTAACGCCCTTTGCAGGACGCGGTTTCACTACAGTTAACCCTTTATCGGCGTGTACCTGTCGATGACAATTGGGGTGCAGTAGGACTCGGTTTTCTGTTCTGTCGTCTCCGCCATACACTCTCCAGACG
>JALYTQ010000452.1 GCA_030854195.1 Chloroflexota bacterium | reverse complement strand
ATCAAAAGCGGACTGTCTGGCAATCATCCCTTGATTGAAAGTTACGTTTTCCGGCGTGCCATTTGTGGTATTCCAACAAATGCCTTGAATAAGGTCTTTGTTACACTTTCAAAAGAGATTGATAAGACGCGTTATCTAGAAAGTGTTCAATCAGCGTTGTTCTCGAAAGGTGGCGGTAGTCGTTTTCCCCACGATGATGAGTTCCGGGGAGCGCTAGTAACAAAGGATGTCTATAATTACCCACGTCGCAACTACATTTTACGTAAAATGGAGAACTATCAGCGTAAGGAGCTGGTTGCAATTGAGAATTATACCATTGAGCATATTATGCCGCAAAATGCGCGTATATCTGATGCCTGGAAACAAGAACTGGGCTCTGATTGGAATGTGGTCCATGAGAAATACCTGCATACCATTGGGAATCTGACCCTCACCGGCTATAATTCTGCGCTCAGTGATCGGCCTTTCTACGAAAAACGAACTATGCAGGGAGGCTTTGATCATAGCCCGCTAAAGTTAAATGACAGTGTTGCTCATATCGAACATTGGGATCAACAGGCAATAGAAAAGCGGGCTGCACAACTGGCTGATCTGGCAATAAGCGTCTGGGCGTTTCCTGCACTTTCTTCTGAACAGGTCAATAAGTATAGCAGCAGAGTTGGCAGGAGGACACCACTAGCTGAGATTATTGGCCCAACAGAACATCCTCAAGCAGGCTTTGTACCCGAGGGATTTAAGTTAGTGCAGGCTTCTGAGAAGCGCTTTTATCTTTTCCGTAAAGTTGAGGGAGAGTGGGTCCAGTACGGCAATGGAAAAAATCCCTGGTTTGCAATCTCATGGGACTATGCCAGGGGCTGGATACAGGATAAATTTCAGAAGAACGAGATGCCATTGGGCGTAGGTGGTGAGAAAATTCTCACATCTGTTACTCCTCACAAAGAAGATAGCGAGATCCTCACAGATTACCTCGTGCTAGAGAGTCCTACGGATAAGTCATATACGCTTGCTGATTACCCTGTATTACAGGGCAATATGCTGACGCTCTACAATGAACTGCGTAAACGTGTACTTAACTTGAGCGTTACGGTGCGAGAGGAAATCAAAAAATTCTATATCGCTTATAAGCTCATGAGTAACTTCGTAGATGTTGAACCACAAAAAAATGCACTTAGCGTCTATTTAAATATGCCTTTTGAGGAGATAGATGATCCTAAAGGGATATGTGAGGATGTGACAAAGATTGGTCATCATGCAAATGGAAATATAAAAATCAGGCTGGCGGGTATGTATCAGTTAGAAGATGCTATGTATCTAATCCAACAGGCTTTTGAACGTCAGAATAGCGATGAGGCTGTTGCTTGACTTCAGGCTATTCTTAGTTGAGTCTTTATGAAGAGCAAGTAAAGAAAAGAACCAGGCGATCGAAGCATTTCTCTGTCGCCTGGTTCTTTTTGTCATGAATAAAACAATGTTAGTGTGTACAAAATACTCATAATTGCTCCACACAAAAGACTATGCTATAGTTAGCACGCGTTCATCCAAAGGGAGATACGCTTTACCCGGCAGGGTATACACTACACAGAGTGGAGGCACGCAACTGTTCCAACGGCTCTCGATTGCAAAACAGAGTTCGACGCGCGATATTCTCTGGCTGTTTATTGCTACGCGCGTCGTTCTCATCATCATTACGTATATCGCCTATATTCTGCTTACGGCACCCAAATACTCAAGTACGCCGGTGGATGTTGTTGCTCTGTTCACGACGTGGAACCGCTGGGATGCGGCTAATTATGTCAGGATCGCGCAGTATGGCTATGAGCAGCGGGTAGATCTGGCCTTCTTTCCGCTCTTTCCCTTGCTCGTCAGTGCGCTCGGGCACGTACTGGGCAATTGGAGCTATCTGCTCGTCGGGACGCTGATCAGCAATGCAGCGCTCCTGGGAGTACTCTTCCTGCTCTACCGACTGGCGACCGATGCGTTCGACGCTTTGACGGCACAGCGCACGCTGCTCTACATGTGCATCTTCCCCACGGCGCTCTTCTTTTTCGCGGCCTACAACGAATCGCTGTACCTCCTGTTCACCATAGGAGCGTTTCTGGCCTTGCGCAGGCAGCGCTGGTGGCTGGCTGGCCTGCTGGGACTACTGGCATCGCTCACCCGCTCGGTGGGTATCCTGTTTGTTATCCCGTATCTCTATGAATTGTGGGTGGCACGAGAACAGGTGCTGGCGAATGTACGCAGCATGGCGTTCAGCGTACTGCCCATCGTTCTGATCCCTCTGGGAACGGCGCTCTACGGCATCTACTGCTGGATAA
>JALYTQ010000249.1 GCA_030854195.1 Chloroflexota bacterium | reverse complement strand
TCGTATGCACCGCTCGGGTCAATGCTGGGTAAGATCCAGCCGCCCATGAAGAAGTGGAAGTTGATATTCTGGAACGCTGCCACGGCGGCGGCGAAGATAACTAGAACGCTGTACAGGACGTACATCCCGTGCTGTGGCTCGCCTGTCATGCGCGGCCTGGTCAGCAACACAAGCGCTCCACCGATGAGTATAATTCCGACGAGCAGCTCCGACCATTCGATAAGGTAGCCGAAGACGATGCTATTGGGGAGCACTACCTGCTTCAAGAATACAACATACCAGCCGTCTGGATTGCCTTTAAAACTATCGGTCAGCGCGCCCGCCAATCCCTGGGGAAATGTTCCTGCCGCCAGCTTGTTGGTGCTGGACATGAGCCACTCCCAGCCAAGAATTGCCTGAAGCGCGGCGAGTAAATAGCGCGATGTGCGTGAAAGCATAGATGATTACCTCCTGTAAACTTCCGGACTGCCTCATCCCCGGAGTCTTTGTCTCGTGGATCGATTTTTGCAACTACAACTGTATTAAAAAATACCGTTGGCAGATCACAAATGCGACACGGCCACGACGAGTAAGCATCACAGATTTGTCACACCGTCACCATCCGGGTCTATGAAGAGCGGGAGCGTGATATGGAAGGTTGATCCCTCCTCTTCTTGCGACTCGAACCAGATACGCCCTCCGTGCCGCTCCACCAGCTCGCGACAGAGGTAGAGTCCCAGCCCCGTTCCGCCAATCCCATACGCCCGAGCGTTATCCGCGCGCACAAAACGCCCGAAGACGCGCGCCTGCTGCTCAACCGGGATGCCGATGCCGAAGTCGCGCACGCTGACGATAGCTACCTGCCGGGCTGCGTCTTCTTCGATCGTCACCTCGACGTTGCCGCCTACGGGACTGTACTTTATAGCGTTATTGAGGAGGTTGTTGAGGACCTGTTCGATGCGGCGCGGATCGACCTGGACGACGAGGTGTTCCAGCGGCGTTAGCAGCGAGAGCGTGTGTTGTTCGGTAGTAATCTGTTGGCGCTTGAGGATGCGCTGCAGCATGGCGACGATATCGACCGGCTCTATATGCAGCTCCAGTCGTCCCGCCTGCAGCCGCGTTACGTCGAGCAGGTCGTCGATCAGCTCGACCATGCGTATTGTGGCCTGGTCGATCCCTTGCAGCGCCTCCATCTGCCAATCGTTCAGCTCCGGTCCCTTGCCGCGCGCCGTCTGAACGATGAGCGTCTGCGCGAAGCCCTTTAAGATAGCGAGCGGGGTGCGTAGCTCGTGTGCCGCTATGCCGATAAACTCGTCCTTTAAGCGCTCGGCATCTTTTAGCGCCGTGACATCCTGGTGTACGACGAGCGCCGCCGGTTCGAACCGGGTACCAGCGTGAAAGCCGCCGACGCGGAACGCGCGCGCATCCACCGCTACTGCGTTGACCAGAACGGGCAGGGTCGTGCCGTCAGCGTGGCGAATCACCTCCTGATGGTGGTGGACTGTCTCGGCGTTGCGTACGGCTCGTAGGGTCGCAAGCTGGTTCAATAGCAGTTCTTGTCCATCGTTGCTGAAGATACGGATGTTGTTCTGCTTAAGAAAATCGGTCATGGGGAGTCCTACCGGCCAGTTCGCGCCCCATAGCGTGGCGGCCTCGTGGTTGGCAAGCACCAGTCGCGCATCGTGACCGCTGACAAGATAGACGCTGCTGGGCAGCTCGTCGAGGATCATCTGCAGCTGCGCCCGATGCGCCTCCGTTTCGGCGTGCTCGCGGCGTTCGATCAGCAGGCGTCTCGTCTCGGTCACGTCATGCCAGACAACGACTGCTCCCGAGGCCGCTGGTTGCGCGCTATCTCCCTGCATGTCGTATTGGAGGGGACCGGAGAAGTTGCGGGGAGGACGAAGCGGCGAGGCATTCACGATATATGTGCGCAGTTCTTGGTTTCCATCCTTTACTGTGACCTCGCTGCTCTGCTCCTCTTCGCCATTGAGCGCGTTGCGGGCCGGTATGTGGAGCAGCGCTTCGAACGCCTGTTGCCCGTTAGAGGATCTCTGTAGTTGCTCGCGCAGGTGGCGCGCCGTGCCGTTCTCGCGTACGATCGCCCCATGCCGATCGACCTGGGTAACGCCGTCGGCGATGCTTTCAAAGATGGCGTTCAACTCCTGTGCTCGCATCTGAACCAGGCGGTACAGGCGCGCATTTTCGAGGGCGACCGCTGCCTGCGCCGCCAATCCTGTCAGCAATGCCTCGTCTTCTGGTGTAAAGCGGTTCGGCTCGGTATGGCCCAGCAGCAAGCCTCCGCGCACGCGCTTCTCACGGTCGAGCAGGGGTGCGCCAAGGAAGCAGCGCACGACCGGATGCCCACGCGGCACTCCCCGCGAGTGCAGACCTTCTATTGAAGCGGTGCCATGCGAGAAGGCAAAGGCTGCATCCTGCCCTTCTTGCTTCTTTGCGCCTTTTGCCTGTCGCGTGTGTTCCTCTATATAACTCAAAGCATCGCCCACCAGCACCGGCACGCCATAGCGAAATATAGGAGCAAGCAGGCCCTCACCACCCAGCGACATATGCCGGAAGAGTTCTTCCTGTTCCTCTGTAACGCCTACTACGGCTGCCAGTTGGAAGAGATTGCCCTCAGAGGGGCCGTTTGGTTGCCCTGTTTCGTCCACGGGCCGGAGGGTAAAGGCGGCGAATGTGGCACCGGTCAGCTCGCGGGCCGTCTCCGCAATCATGTGCAATAGATGTTCCTCGTCCAGTTCGCTCATAAGCGCAGTTCCCACGCGACTCAAGGCGGCGAATCTCTCTGCCATTGCGCCCTGTTCGCTGGCCTGACGATGTGCCATGCGCTCCCTCCTGCTGTGTTTGTGCGCGCTATAGGATAGACTGGTCGTGCTCCCTTTTCTATCCATAGGCATGTATCCCTTACAATAGTACTAACGAACACCTCGTTTGCATCATCGAAAGTTTAAGAAGACGTAACCCTTTATAATATATCAGTGCATTTTCATTATAGCGTATAATCGCTTTACGTCGTAGGAAGAGATGCTAGAAATAAACAGCATACAGCCCTATGAACCGTTTGTGACGATATTGTGACGATAGTATTTTTTCTGTGCCTTGTATGTGAGCCTTTAAACCCTATAATAAAACACAAGTCTGTGGCATAACAAGGGTGCTTAGCAGAACATGGTATACAGTTATGCAATTACAAAGACAACGAGGGACTAGATGGAAGCACAGGATGAGCAGAGGTATGGATCGGCTATACCCGATGTGACGGCGGCGCTCCTCGACTTTGCGCGGCTCTCGCAACGTGTGGGTTCTAGCGTTTCCGATGAGTCAGGCTTGATTGCTAAGAAGTTTCTAGAGCGCCTCCTGACGCTCTTTGTTGCACAGAAAGGTGCTGTACTGCTCACAACGCAATACCTGAATGGATCAAAGTCGCCAGCCATGTCTTCCCTCTCCCCCCGGAAGCTGTTTCGTCCTTTCGTCCAGTCGGGTATCAGCGAGGAGGAGGCGACGACGCTCCTGGCGCATTTTTCTCTGGATGGTGCCGATATTCAGGTTCCGCCCGGCGAGCCCGGTTGGCTGATCTGCAAGCTGTCGGTGACAGATTCCACGACAAACGAGCAGGATGCAGAATACGCCTTCGAGCGCCAGAGTTCGACATTGTTGCCGCTCTACGCTATTTTGCTGCTCGGCTGGACGGTGAAGGACGAGTGCGCTCGCATCAATATGGTCGAGCGCGGACGTATGGTCATGCCGCGCATCGCCGATGGCTTCGGGGCGGCGGTGCTCAATATGCTGCTGGCGGAGCGCATCCATGAGCTCGAAACGTTCTCCGATCGTCGCGCCTTGCGCGAGATGGAACTGCTCAAGGCCGAACTCCTGGCGACTGTGAGCCACGAATTGCGCAGTCCCCTTGCCTCTATTAAAGGCTATGCCGCTACGCTGCTGCGCCACGAACGGCGCATCTCACGCGAGGAGCGCCACGAGTTCCTCCTGGCAATCAACGAGGCCAGCGACCGTCTGGAGGTGGTGATCGACCGCCTGCTGGAAGTCTCCCAGTTGGAGACCGGCACGATTATGATGGATCGCGCCACCGTGAATCTGACGCACCTGGTACGCGAGGCGATCGTTGCTCTAGAGGAACGCCTGGTCGATACGCATGATGATGAGGGCCGCGCGCTCGATTTTATCAATAGCGAGAATAGGCGCTTTACCTTCTCTATTCGCGTCGAGGATGCCTATGGCCATCAGACGCATGAAGAACCGATTGTGCAGGCCGATAGATTGCGTTTACGCGAGGTACTTGACAACTTACTGGAAAATGCTATTAACTATTCTCCAGAAGGTGGAGCGATCGATGTGCTGATACGGCCAGTCTTGCCGCAAAGTCAAAAGGCGAGTGACCAGGAGGGCAAAACGAAGAAGGTTGCCGATACGCGCCCGCCACTGCGCTGGGATCAGCATATGATGGAGATCAGCGTGTGCGATCATGGCATTGGTATTCCGTCGGCACAGTTGAAATCCATTTTTGATCGTTTCCATCGTGTAGATACCCGTCTTACACGTGAAGTCAATGGCCTCGGCCTGGGATTAGCCATCTGCAAGCACATTGTTGAGTTACATAATGGTATGATATGGGCAGAGAGCGAGTTTGGCAAAGGAAGTACGTTTCACGTATGGCTGCCAATGGATAGCGACAACGAGTAGTTGCCAGTTCAAACATGCGAAGGATTGTTCACTATGCCTGCGAAGAAAACTACCATCCTGACTGCGGATGACGACCCCCAGCTTCTCCGTCTCGTCGCGCGCAATCTCCAGCTTGAGGGCTACGATGTGATTACTGCCAGCGATGGCAAACAGGCTCTTGAACAGATTGAGACGCGCATCCCCGATCTTGTCCTGCTGGATGTGATGATGCCGAAGATGGATGGCTTCGCCGTCTGTCATCGCGTGCGCGAATTTTCCGCGGTCCCGATCATTATCATCACTGCGCGTGGGCAGGATCAGGATAAGGTAAGGGGACTCGATCTGGGCGCTGACGACTATCTCACCAAGCCCTTTAGCGTGGATGAGCTGCTTGCACGCGTGCGCGCAGTACTGCGCCGCGCCCAGTTTACGACGAACGAACAGGCGCATGCCCTGCGCACGACGGCGGCAATCGGCGATCTGACGATCGACTTCGCGCAGCATCTGGTGATGATGGGCGGTAAAGAAGTGGTGCTGACGCCCACAGAGTATCGCATTATCTCCTATCTTGCCCAAAACGTGGGCCGCGTGGTGACGCAGGATCTGCTTCTGGAGCACGTCTGGGGCTCGGAGTACGTCGGTGAGGGCCATATGTTGCAGGTGAACATCAATCGCCTGCGCCGCAAGATCGAGCCAGATCACGCCCACCCGCGCTATATTCTCACCAAGGTAGGGATCGGCTACCTCCTCGCTTCCCAACCCGATGTACCCGCTACAAAGTAGGGATGGGGCTTGTAATGTAGTTTCTCGTCGGGGAGATCTTCAGCAATGGAAAACGATGTAATCGCAGTACGCCCAGGTGAAGAGCTTGACTGGGCAAAAGTCGAGCAGCAGCTACGCGCCCATATTGCAGGCATTGGCAGTGGAACGCTGGAGGTGCGCCAGTTCCCATCCGGCGCTTCCAACCTGACCTATCTGCTGCACATTGGCGAGTGGGAGGGCGTTCTGCGCCGCCAACCCCTTGGACCCGTCGCGCCCAAGGCACACGATATGCAGCGTGAGAGCAGCCTGCTAGAGCATATCCACCCGGTTTTTCCGCTGGCTCCCCGCCCCTATCTCTTTTGTAACGACCTGGAGATCATGGGCGTTCCTTTCTATGTGATGGAGCGGCGCAAGGGCGTTGTGCTCAACGATGCCTTCCCGCCTGACGTAGAGGTAACGCCCGAGCTCTGTCGGCGGCTCTCCGAAACGGTGGTCGATACCCTGGTAGAGATCCACGCCATCGACTGGCAGGCCGCCGGGCTGGCCGCATTTGGTCATCCAGAAGGTTTTGTGGAACGCCAGCTCGCAGGCTGGATCGACCGCAATAACCGTTCGAAAACCGATGAAAGTCCCGACGTTACATTTCTGACGCGCTGGCTCGTCGAACATATCCCGACCAGTCCCGCGCCCGCCCTGATCCACAACGACTTCAAGCTCAACAATATATTGCTAGATGCGCAAGACCTCGCTCGCCCAGTCGCCGTCCTGGATTGGGAGATGGCTGCCATCGGCGATCCGCTCTTTGATCTAGGTGTCTCGCTCTGCTACTGGGTCCAGGACGACGACCCTGTTGAGCTACGCGCCATCCTGCCCACCATCACGCACCTGCCGGGCTTCCTGAGCCGGGCCGGATTTATGCAGCGCTACGCGGCGAAAAGCGGGCGCGATCTCTCTTCCATGCACTTCTACCTGACCTTCGCTTATTTTAAATTGAGCGTAATTCTCCAACAAATCTATATCCGCTGGCTGCGCGGTCAGACGCGGGACGAGCGTTTCTCCATCTTTGGCTCGCGCATCCTCACCCTGGTCAACCACGCCACCCGGCTGGCCTCGCAAGAGACATTATAAGGTCGCTTTGCTTCCCTGGAAACCATCCTTGGCATGGAGGGTGCGGGCAGCGCGGCCTACTTCAGCTGCTTCGGCAAGCTACTCTCTGATCCCAGGCAATGGCCCTTCCCAGGACGAGTGAAGCACCCACCAACCGATCCGGTGAATGCGCTGCTCAGCTTTGGCTACTCCTTGCTCACCAACAAGGTGGCCAGCGCCGTGCAACTGGTCGGTTTTGACCACTTCGTCGGGTATCTGCATAGTTCATTTTACGGGCGACCATCGCTGGCCCTCGATCTCGTAGAGGAGTTCCGGCCCATTATTGTCGATTCGGTGGTTTTGAACATACTCAATCATCGTATGCTCACCCTGAATGATTTTGTGATTGAGTTGGGAGCGTACCGTCTCAAGCAGGAGAAGCGCACTATCTTCTTCACCAAATTTGAAGAACGGCTCAACGAAGAAGTGCAGCATCCCTTGTTTGGCTACACAACCACCTACCTGCGTTGTATTGAGCTTCAAGCCAGACTCTTAGCTAAACATCTGACCGGCGAGATCGATGTCTATCCCCCGCTGCGCATTCGGTAGGAGGAGCCATGAGACGCAAGGGTGCAAGCCAGACGATGTGCTACGTCATTGCCTATGATATTCCTGATGATCGTCGCCGCACGAAAGTGCATCAGATTCTCATGGGTTTTGGCAAATGGACACAATACTCCTTATTCGAATGTTTTCTCACACGAAAGGATTTGGTCCTCTTGCAATCAAAACTAGACGAGCATCTCATCGACACAGAGGACAGCGTGCGTTTTTATCCCCTATGCGCCAACTGTGTGGAGAAAGTCGAGACTATCGGTGGACCCCCACCAGAGGAGACACTAGTGTTTATCGTTTAAGCTCAGCCGCGAGGGACGCAGTGATGAAGTCTCTGAGCGTCGTCCCTCGCATCGCTCTCCAGGCGGCTAGAAGCCAAAATTGGTCACATAAACTCTTCTTTATTCCCCCTAAAATAACCTCTTTTTCGGAGCCCCTCGCAAACTATTGCATAAAACGGCCTCCTATGCTATATTAGAAGGGTAGCGGGCTAAATGCCCGAAGATGCCCGTTTGGGATGGAGACGGCAAATG
>JALYTQ010000248.1 GCA_030854195.1 Chloroflexota bacterium | reverse complement strand
GTAACCCAGGCCGAACTTATCAATCTGGCTTTTGCCAAACTGCCTCCTAAATTACGAACATGTTTACGCTTAGCTACCTGTGGGTGTTCGCGTTGCGAGATAGCTCAGATACTAGGGATTGGTACAACCAGTGTCGGCACCTACCTCAGTATGGCACGCAAGCAGTTTCGCCAGGAATATTACCGTTTGGAGCATGATTAATGTACTAGAAAAAGGAGATCAGGCCAATGAATGGTCCAGGCCCGACACCTTGTCCGCTATGGGAAGAAAAACTTGCTGCTCTCCACCCGGATGACCTTTCCCCACTTGAGCGTAAGGCTCTCAAAGAGCATATATTGTCATGTCCAGCATGTGAAGCCGTTCTTGCTGATTATTATAAAATGCATGCTCTCATTCGTAAAGCATTTATCCCTCAACGCCCACCTGAGATCTGGAAATTCTTTATGTGAGTCTTAGAAGCGACAGTTAATGAGGGAAAGTTGCTTCTGTTGACAGAACTATTTATATCTTCTAATATCATAGTATGTCAAGCCATTTCTGAAGAACGAGAGTAACAGGAGAAGAAGCTATGCTACAGGCTCGACACCAGCTAACTCTGACCGTCAGAAATCATTGGAAGCATTATCTCATTGACGCTGCACTGGCTTTACTGACGGCTGTACCTATGATTATCTTTGTTCTTCCCTTTCATATGCCTGTTTCTCAGACAAGCGCTCTGTTCTTATATCTCTTCATCATCTTTCTACTCATATATAAGCGGAGAACAGGTATTGCTATCCTCATCGCTTTTACGGCATGTGCTGTTGTCGACTTTTTTCTCATTCAGCCCATTTTCTCGTTTAGCATCAGTCATCTTGAAGAGGGCCTGAATCTGCTCCTTTTCCTATTACTCGCACTGGCAGTCAGTTATCTCAATTCGCGTTCGCAAAAACAGGCAGACAAGGCAATACAACATGAGCATGATACCAGTGTCTTCTTCGAAGACAGATTGCGTAGGCAGACTGAAGAAACAAATCTTCGTGAATACGAACTGCGCATCTTTTCCGAAGTTGTACGAGAAATACGAGAAGAGAAAGATCTGAGACGGCAGTTGAGCTCCATTGCCCAGGCTATCGATAGCGCTTTCTCGACTTCTGGTATACAGGGCTGTATATTCCTTCTGCCTGATCTTGAAGGAATATCGTTACAGCCGATGATCGCAACACAATCGGCCCACTCATGTTCTCTCTCACGGGAAGAAGAGACAAGTGCTCGCTGGGTTATCCAGTATGGACAATCTGTGGAAATTCGCGCAACTGCTACTTTTAAGAGTAACAGAGGTATTTATGCGCGTTGGGTAGCGAAAAGCTGTTCTGTGGAAGATCCTTCTCCATATGGTTCCAGCTATATCTTTCCGCTTCTATCCCAGTCCAGAGTCATTGGAGGGGTGCGCCTTCTTATTAAAGATAGCACTGATCCCCGCTTTCTATCCATTAAGAAGGGTTTGGAAAGGAACATCCACGGATTACCTGATCCGCGATCGGATCTTTTTCTCGAATTCCTGAACTATGCCGCCTCTTTAATTGAACAGACACTCATTGAACGAGCATTGAGAGGGCACGAAGAGGTACAAATGGAATTACGGCAGCGTTCAGAAGATCTTTACACATCAATTATCTCTTCAGTATCTCATGAACTCAAGACGCCGCTTACCTTGATTAAGGGAGCCGCAAGCAGCATGCTCAAGCAGGGAGAAGCCTGGAATGATGAAACAGTATGTCATGGCTTCTTGACTGACATTTTAAGCGAAGCCGAAGGGCTTGAACACATCATTAATGGAATGTTTGCTGTGTCTCGCATTGAGCAAGGGAAATTGAAACTTGATAGGGAACTTTACCCTATCGAAACTATCGTTTTCGATACCCTGGAGCTAAAACATATACAAACCCTTCTCCACGGTCGCCCGATTAAGAAATGCGGATTTGAGGACCTACCCCTTGTAGATGTAGATCCGACGATGATAGGTCGCGTACTCGTTAATCTACTTGAAAATGCTGCTCGCTATACGCCTGCCGGATCGCCGATTGAAATGCATGGGCAGGCCGCTGGTAATCAGGTCATCCTTAGTGTCATAGATCATGGTCCCGGCATCCCACTGATAGAGCAAGAACGTATCTTTGAGAAATTTTACCAGATTCCTCCAAGAATGGAAGAAACAGGGCCATTTTCTACTCCTTCCGTCCCATCAGTCCAGGGCACTGGCCTGGGCTTAGCTATATGTCGTGGCTTTGTTGAAGCCCACAATGGGCGTATCTGGGTAGAAAATCTAGACGCTGGCGGAGCCAAATTCCAGTTTACATTGCCACTGAGGCAGAGAAGGGATAAAACATGAAGAAGATCCTAGTTGTTGAAGATAGACCTTCGCTTGTAAATCTCTTAAAACGGGATCTGGAACACAATGGGTATGAAATTTATACTACCTATCGAGGGAAAGAGGCACCAGCAATCGCTGCTCGCTACCATATTAATCTGGTACTCCTTGATCTGATGCTGCCAGATGTTGATGGTTTGTGCATCTGTGAGGAATTGCGCAAGCAAGACCCATTCTTGCCTATCATCATTCTCTCAATACTTAGTGATATAGGTACTAAAGTGCAGGCTTTCCGCTCAGGAGCAGACGATTACATAGTGAAGCCTTTCATGATGGAGGAAGTGCTGGAACGTATCAAAGTGCAATTCCTCCACGCTGAACATATGCGATCAGGAGTAGAAGGGCGAGACTTCACCGCAGGCCCTCTCAGTATTAACTTTGAGCAACGGCGTGTGCTCGTTGACGGCCAGGAGATTAATCTAACACATAAAGAGTATGAACTCCTCCGCTTACTCGTTATTAACAACGGCAAATTAGTCACATACGATTTCTTGCTATCTCAAGTATGGGACGACGACTGTACATCTGAGTATCAGAGCATTCATACCTACATTAATCGTTTACGCAAAAAAATTGAAACTCCTACTCAACGCCGCTTTATTCAAAACGAACCCAGAATCGGCTACCGCTTCAAGATTGATGATAAGCCTTAGCAGGTAAGATTCACTTCGCACGACCACATCGACCACAGTGGGTTGCGCTATCCCAATTAATATATCCACACTCGCATAGCCATTGTCCGATTGCATGAATAAGCAGTGAAATCACATGCATAATTGTTCCTCCTTTCATTAGGCTTAGCACCCTAAATGCTTATTAATATATTCAATATGATCTTGTATATGTATCGCTACTATTCCCCAACAACAACTATAGGATAGCAAAACACTTCTCTGCTGTCAACTATGGTGACATTCTGGCTAAGGATACCTCATTATGGTGTATACTCTCACCAATAGCATCAAGAAGCCAGGCATATGGAGGAAAAACCAGTATGAATGATGTCTTTACACGCATCCAGGCGTTCAACCAGGGACGCGACCCCTATCTCATCCAACTGAAGTACCGGGCCATGCAAAGCGACGTATTTGCTTTCTTTCGCGGAACCTGCCACCTCTTCTACCAGGATTGGCCCTCAGCCTCATCTCTCAACGCCGCGCCCGTAACCTGCATCTGCGGTGATCTCCATCTACAGAATCTGGGGAGCTATAAAGGCGACAATCGGCTGGTCTACTTTAATATCAACGATTTCGATGAGGCCGCGCTTGCTCCCTGCACCTGGGATCTCGCTCGCTTCCTCACCTGCCTGCTGGTCGCGGCTCCCGATCTGGGCATAAGCGAGGCGAAAGCTCTGGCACTCGGCAAATTATTCCTGAAGGTGTATGCCAAAACGCTGACCAGGGGACGCGTGCGTTACCTGGATAATGATGACGCGGTTGGACCGGCCAGGGCGCTACTCTTCCAGGTTCAGAAGCGTGCTCGTGCGGATTTCCTGGATGCTCACACGCAGCACGTGGACGGGGCGCGACACCTGCTCGTCAATGGGAAACAGGCCGATCCCGCAACCGCTGCGGAGCGGGACGCGGTAACGACCCTGATGCAAAAATGGAGCGCGACCCAGCTCAATCCCCAGTTCTATACCGTTCTGGCTGTTGCGCGCCGTATCGCGGGCGTCGGCAGCCTGGGCGTGGAACGCTATATGCTGCTCGTTGAAGGCAAGGGCTCTCCCAACCGCAACTACCTGCTGGACCTCAAGGCGGAGACGGACTCTTCCCTACAGCCATACCTGACAGGCGAACAGCCCCACTGGTCCAACCAGGCTGAGCGGGCCGTGACTATTCAGCGCTGGGTGCAGGGCATCCCTCCCGCTCTGCTGGCTCCGCTGGAGTTGGGGGGAAAGTATTACGTCCTGCGCGAGCTGCAGCCGATTGAGGACAAGGTGAATCTCCAACTTCTGCGCGGCAAATATCGTCGCCTGGAGCAGCTGGTCACGATGATCGCGCAACTGGTCGCCTGGGGCCAGTTGCGCAGTGCCGGTCGCCAGAACACAGCCGATGCCCCCGCTCTGATGAACTTTGCGTGCGCCTCCTCTAACTGGCGCACTGAGTTATTGAGCTACGCCAGGAGCTATGCAGCACAGGTAAACGCCGACTACCAGGCGTTTTGCGCGGCGCTGAAAGTAAAATGATAGCGCAACAAATTGCTGTCCTTGCTTCCATAGCATATGATACAAGAAACAATTAATAAAAAGAAATTTGTAGCAGCGATGCTAGC
The DNA here is from genome assembly GCA_030854195.1 of Chloroflexota bacterium. GTDB lineage: Bacteria > Chloroflexota > Ktedonobacteria > Ktedonobacterales > Ktedonobacteraceae > JACDAE01. Next base: position 3,015 of record JALYTQ010000248.1, on the reverse strand, counting down.
GTGCAAAGGACAGCGCAATGCTCTATGGAAAAGGATCGGCAACAAGCGTACTGACAGACGACGATGTGCAGCAATTGCTCGCACAATCGCTCACAGAACTGCCGCTGGACTCCAAACACGTGCTGGTCATCATACCGGACGGCACGCGCACGGCTCCCATTCCGTTGCTCTTTCGTGTACTATATGAACAACTGGGCAGCCGCGTGGCACAACTTGACTATCTTATCGCGCTGGGCACGCATCAGCCTATGACGGAGGAGGCCATTGATAAGTTGGTAGGCGTAGCGCACGCGGAACGGGCCGCACATTACCCCAATGTGCAGGTCTTCAATCACGGCTGGGACAGACCTGAAGAGCTGCAGACCATCGGCGTCATCTCTTCCACCGAGGCGAGGCAACTGAGCGAGGGCATACTCACGGAAGAGGTTCCGGTGACGCTCAATCGTCACATCTTCGAGTACGATCAGTTGATTATCTGTGGACCCGTCTTCCCGCACGAGGTAGTGGGCTTCTCCGGTGGGGCCAAGTATCTTTTTCCAGGCATCGCGGGCGCGAATATCATCAATTTTACGCACTGGCTGGGTGCGCGCCTGACCAGTATGCAGATTATCGGCGTCAAGGATACGCCCGTGCGCCGCGTCATTCAGCGCGCCGCCGAGTTCGTGACCCGACCACTTCTCTGCATGACGCTGGTGCTCAAGGGCGAAGAGCTGCATGGTCTGTACATAGGTCCGCACCAGGAGGCGTTCAGTCAGGCCGCTGATCTCTCGGCACAGCTCAACATCATTCGCGTGGAGCAGCCGTTCAGGCGCGTCCTCTCGTTGCCCGCGACCCACTACGACGATCTCTGGACTGCGGCTAAGGCGATGTACAAGACCGAACCGGTGATCGCCGATGGTGGCGAGGTCATTATCTACGCGCCGCACATCAGCGAGATCTCCTACACCCACGGCAGGCTCATCGACGAGGTGGGCTATCATGTGCAGGAGTATTTCCTCAAGCAGTGGGAGCGCTTCAAAACTGTGCCGGGCAGCATTCTGGCCCACAGTACGCATGTCAAAGGCACCGGCACCTACGATGCTGAGCGCGGCATTGAGCGACCACGCATCCAGGTGACGCTGGCGACCAGTATTCCCGCCGAACGCTGTGAGCGCGTCAATCTGGGCTACGCCGATTATCGCACCATCGATCCTGATGCGTGGCGCAGACGTGAGCAGGAAGGGCTGCTCCTGGTGCCAAACGCGGGAGAGATGCTCTATCGCTTGAATACATAGTTGCTCGCGCTCTAAAATAGGGCTACAGCATTATTTCCAGGAGGAACAAGATGGCTATTCCAACCCTACCCTTTGGTCGCAGCGGGCATGTAAGCACGCGCACGCTCTTCGGGGCCGCCGCCCTCGGCGCGGTGCCACAGGCGGACGCGGATCGCACACTAGAAGTGCTGCTCCAGTACGGCGTCAATCATATCGATGTTGCCGCGAGCTACGGTGACGCCGAACTGCGCATCGCGCCCTGGCTGAAGCAGCATCGCGCAGACTTCTTTGTCGCCACCAAGACCGGCGAGCGCAAGGCTCAGGCGGCGAAGGAGGAACTGCACCGCTCGCTGGAACGTATGGGCATCGATTATGTTGATCTATGGCAATTTCACAATCTCGCCGACCCCATCGAGTGGGACCAGGCGCTCAGTCCCGGTGGCGTGATCGAAGCAGCCATCGAGGCAAAGCAGCAGGGTCTGATACGTGGCATCGGCATAACGGGGCATGGCTTGCAGATCGCCGCCACGCACAGGCGCAGCCTTGAGCGTTTCGACTTCGACTCGGTCCTGCTCCCCTGCAACTACATCACCATGCAGAGTCCCTACTACGCCGAAAACTTCAACGCGCTCGTCGCCACCTGTCAGCAGCGCAACGCCGCCGTGCAGACGATCAAGTCGATCGCCTACAAACCCTGGCTGGGACGAGAACAGACGCGCTCCACATGGTACGAGCCGTTGGAGGACCAGAAAGATATCGACCTGGCGGTCCACTGGGTGCTCGGTCATGAAGGGCTCTTCCTCAACACGGTTGGAGATATACATCTGCTTCCGAAAGTGCTTGATGCCGCCAGCCGCTTCGAGGCCGCGCCCTCCGACGAGGAGATGCAGGCATTAGTCTCGCGCCTGGGCATTGTGCCATTGTTTGTATAGCACACGCTGTGAATTAACCAACCAACCAAACGATGTAGGGGTGCGGTTCACAAGCCCGTTGTTTCAGCCTGGGGAGCGGCACGGGCTTATAAATCGCGCCCCTACATCATGGATGGCGACCGGGATGTGGGGGACACGGGCTTATAAATCGCGCCCCTATCACATGTTGGGAGGCATCTAGGAACCCCACAGGTCTAATTGGGCCTGCTCTGGTGGTTCATTTGCCTTTTTTTGTTTGCCAACTTTTCCTTGTCCGTTCTGCTTGCCGTTACTGTTTATTCTTTCTGCTCGATCCTCTTCTGGCAATGGAATTGGCGTCTCTTGCATGCGCTGCGCGTGCTCCTCGCACTCGGCCCAGCTCTCCTCTACCGTTCCCTCCTCCTGCCATGCCGTGAAGCGCGGCCCCAGTTGCGCGCCGATCTCCGCTGGAAACTGCCAGTCGTCCGTACAGAAAGCCTCTAAACCTACCTCTTTCAAGCGCTTGAACGCCGCCAGTGCCAGCGTCGTATGCCGTAACTCCTTCGGCTTTTCCTTATCCACACGCCAGAAACCTTTGGGATTTGTTCGATCATCACTCAATATCCACGCAAAATCATCATACTCCAAGCCGTACAGTTCCGCAATAATGGCATCGAGGATACAGCGCAAGCGCAAGCGCTCGTGCGGTGTTATGGCCCACAATCCGCGCCAGTGCTGTGTTCCGAGATGTGGATATGCTGCACGCATCTCTAGCCATTGCGGCGCGAACGATGGCATGATAAGGTTGAGACGTGCGACCAGTTGAGCGCAAGGGGTTGAGCGTAGGCGTGAGGGTGGGATGAGCGGAGTTT
>JALYTQ010000247.1 GCA_030854195.1 Chloroflexota bacterium | reverse complement strand
GACTTGCCCATCTTCTTCACGCCATCCAGGCCCACAATCAGATTGACCGTCAGAATTTGTTGCGATGGCTGCCCAAAGATTGGCTGCAGCTCGCGTCCGACCAGCAGATTGAAGGTCTGATCGGTGCCACCAATTTCGACATCCGAGCGCAGCGCCACAGAGTCGTAGCCCTGCAATAGCGGGTACATGAACTCCGACAGGTAGATCTCGATGCCGCCTTTGTAGCGCTTGGAGAAGTCGTCGCGCTCCAGCATTTGCGCGACCGTTTTGTAGCCCTGCAATTTGATAGCGTCGGCCAGAGTAAACGCGTCGAACCACTCGCTCTGCCTATGTACCTCGGTCTGTTCACGATCGACGATTCTGAAGAACTGATCGAGGTAGGTGGCGGCGTTGGAGTTCACCTGTTCGGCTGTCAATGCCTGACGCGCTTCGACGCGGCCACTGGGATCGCCCAGGCGCGCCGTCCAGTCGCCGATCACCACGACGGTCTTATGTCCGAGTCGCTGGAACTGGCGCAGCTTGCGGAACACCACGGCATGGCCGATCGTCAGGTCGTAGTGGGTTGGATCAACGCCGAGCTTCACGCGCAGGGGCTGGCCCTTATTGCCCTCCACCAGCAGGCGGCGCAGATCGGCCTCTTTCTCGACCTGCGCCACGCCACGCGTGAGCAGGTAGTCTATATCTTTAGATGTTGGTTGCGGCTTTACAGTCACCTCAAACCTCCCAATTGCTTACTTCGTGCTATTGGACGCATTTTACCAGAATATAGGGAGATCGTCGAGAGGGAAGAGTTTGATACACGCACTATCAAGCTTTCTAACAATTCTCTTACACTTTGCATACGTTGCTCTAACACAGCGTGGGCTATAGTATGGGCAGATAAACAAATGCATGATGAACGAAGTCCAGACGGACCTCGTTCAAGCAAGTAGATAGGAAAAAAGGAGATAAAAAATGGCAAACATGACACGCTACAATCCATTCAACGAAGTCGTTTCGCTGCGCGAGGCCATGGACCGCCTCTTTGAAGATAGCATTATCTCTCCCCGCGCCGGTTTTGTAGGGACGCGCGGCCTGGCTGCTAACCTGTACGAGACCGCTGAGGGCTTCACGCTGCAGGTTCCGATGCCCGGCGTCCATCCAGAAGATGTCGAGATCACGGCCCAGCAGGATACTCTCAGCTTGAAGTGGCAGACAAAGGTGCAGGTTCCCGAAGGCGCAACCGTCCACTGGAGCAGCTTCCAGTCTGGGCAGTACCAGCAGTCGTTCACGCTGCCCGCGCCGATTAACTCCGAGCGGGCCGAGGCGCACTATAGCGATGGCATTCTCACGCTGACGCTGCCCAAGGCTGAGCATGCCAAAGCGCGCACAGTAAAGGTGAACGCGCAATAACCTTTTTCCGTAGCTAAAGTATTCTAAATTTTGTTGCCGCAGGTACGCAAGCACAAGCGTGTCTGCGGCATTCTGTTGACTTACGCCACTACTGGATGATACGATCATTACTACATAGCACGGAGCATTGCTGCGAGCAAGCCTGGTGGTCATTAGCTTCTATTCCAGGCTCCTCTCTCGCCTGCTTCTAGCCTGTGCGTTTTGCGTGCATAAGAGGCTTCACAAGCGCTCCGACATATCACGAGGAGAAACTTTGTATGCGCATTCTCATCCTGGGGGGCGATGGCTACCTCGGCTGGCCCCAGTCGCTCTATCTCTCCAGCAAAGGTCACGATGTCACCATCTTCGACAATTTCGCACGCAGGAATTTTGACCTGGAAGGCGGCTTTCATAGCCTGCTCCCCATCTACATGCTGCATGAACGCGTTGCCGCGTACAGGGAGATCTCCGGTCGGCAGATACAGATCCGCATCGGCGATACGCTGGATTACGAGGCGCTGGCCGCTACCTTTCGCGAGGTACAACCCGAGGCGGTCGTGCACTTCGCGGAACAGCGCTCGGCCCCTTATTCTATGATCGACCGCAAGCATGCCGTTTTTACGCAGACAAATAACGTGATTGGAACGCTCAATGTCCTCTACGCGATGAAAGAGTTTGCGCCCGAGAGCCACCTTGTGAAGCTTGGCACGATGGGCGAGTATGGCACACCCAATATCGATATTGAAGAGGGTTTTATTGAGATTCACCACAAAGGACGTTCGGATGTCTTGCCGTTTCCCAAACAACCAGGCTCTATTTATCACCTCAGTAAAGTACATGATAGCCACAATATTATGTTCTGCTGTAAGATCTGGGGCCTGCGCGCAACCGATCTGAACCAGGGCGTCGTGTATGGCGTCGAGACCAATGAGACAAGGCAGGACCCGCGCCTGGCAACGCGCTTCGACTACGATCAGATCTACGGCACCGCCCTGAACCGCTTCTGCGTACAGGCCGCCGTGGGCTCTCCCCTGACGATCTACGGCGAGGGCTATCAGACGCGCGGCTATATTGATTTAAGAGACACGATTAGATGCATTGAACTGGCTATTCTGTCACCAGCGGACGAAGGCGAATACCGCGTCTTTAATCAGTTTACCGAGCAGTTCTCGCTGCTTGATCTGGCACAGATGGTGGCCGAACGAAGCAGGGACTTAGGATCGGAGGTACGGATTGCGCACCTCGCGAATCCGCGTGTCGAGGCCGAGCAGCACTACTACCATGCCGCTCATACGCGTTTGATCGAACTGGGACTACAGCCACACCTGCTGGACGAGGCCACGCTTGGGTCGCTGATCGGATTAGCCATCAAACAGCGCGAACGGATCGATAGGGCGCTGATTCTGCCTACGGTAAACTGGCGCGCAACGAAAAACGATCTTGCTTAAACCGATGTCTGGCGATTTATACCATCAGTAGGGAGGAGTTATGACGATTTTCGCCTATGTTGCCCTGCAAGGCATCCAGCAATAATGGCAGGTATCTGCTGGTTTGCCTGCCTGTTCCAGGCTTTATAGGTCCGAATGCTCCTGACCTTCGCGGCAATCAACTCGGGATCGCGCATTACGGCCAACAGCAGTTCTTGCTGGGCAGCCGGTGTGAGGCAGACCCAGCCCAGGTTGTGGTGCTCGATAAAGCGCAGGTTGGAGGTCTCCTGACCCGCAATAAAGGTCGTTGCGATAAATGGCTTCTCCACCATGAATGCTTCGGAGATAAAGCTCGCTCCTGCCTTGCCGACTATCAGGTCCGCCGCCCGCATGTAGGGGGCGATCGTCGGTGTAAAGGGCAGGACGCGCACCTGCGGCACATCGGCGTAGCGTCTGGCCAGCGCTTCGTTATTGCCAACCGCCAGAATAATCTGTAGAGGCATCTCCGCGCTGAGCAGGGCTTCCAGCGTCTGATCCGCTGCGGCTGATCCCAGCGCGCCGCCCTGCAGAAAGAGCGTCAATACGTCCGGATCGAGTTTGAGCGCTGCCAGCGTTTCGTCGCACTCGGAGGCTTCTAGAAATTGACGCCGCAGCGGCCTTCCAGTCAAATGGAGGCGCTCGCGTGCAATGCCTTGTTCCAGCGCCTGCATGAAAATTTCTCGCGAGGGGGCCAGGTAGGCGGCAGCCTGTTTCTCGCTGAACCACGTCATATGCAGCTGCCCCAGATCGGTAAGCTGAAAGACGAGCGGAATATGCAGATGCTCGCTGGCGCGGGCGGCGACATAGGATAGGAACGCATGTGTTACAATGATGAGCTGAGGCTGCGCCTGCTCGATCACATGCTGAAAGCGCCGACGGCTGCACAAAGCAAGCATGCGTTGTAGCCATAAGGCGACCGGCGCGTTGTCAGTCAAGGTATACTGCCACGTGAGAAACTGCCGAAAGTGCCGACTCATCCACACGTATGAGCACCCGACGCCGGGGTCCTGGGGATCGACGATCGTGATATCGTAGTCCGCTTCAAGCATCTCCTTCAGAGATTGGGCCAGGTTCATATGGCCCCCTCCGGTATGCGTGGTCAGAATCAAAATAGTGGGCTTTGCTCTCTGCATCGTACTTTTTTTATATATATTCAATTGATTTCTTCAGTCTTTTCAACTTTTTCTTGCGTTTGTAGCAATTCGTGGAGTTCGGACTTAGCAACATCCTGTTGGCTAGCGCGTCTTCGCCGCCGTACTCTACGCATCAAAATCACTATAAGAAATGCACCGATAATGCCGACAAGCACCAGAGTTGAGAAGGCTCCGAAGAGGCCCGCCACCTCTTCCCAGCTTTCGGCAAAGGCAAAACCAAGGCCCAGGGAGATGGCGGCGCTCAGGATCTGGCCGCTCACATCCCAGAACAAAAAGCTCCGGTAGGGGTACAACTCCAGTCCCGCGAGCAGATTGATCGAGCCGCCGAGGGCAACGATGAGAAAGCGCGTGATGAAGATAGCCCATCTGGCACGACCCCTGAAATAGACGCGGCCACGCTCCATAGCCTGTGGCGTAATCCAACGAATACGTTTCTGCCGCTCGATCCACGCCAGCAGGACCGTCCCCAGGCGGCGACCGATCCAGTAAGTCAGGTTATCTCCCATCACCGCGGCGCTCAGGGCGACTGGATACAGGATAAAGATATTGAGGTCGCCAAAGGCGGCAAAGGCTCCGGCGGCGAAGAGGAGTAACGAACCAGAGATAGGAGCCCCCGCAGCGGCTACGAAGACAACCAGCCAGAGCGCCGGATATCCATAATGTTGCAGCGCACTGATGAAGAACGCATTCAATCGTTCGCCCTCCCTGGCAATGGCGGTGGCTGGTATTGCTGGCGTTCCCAATTGAAAGCGGGCGCTGAGAGCGGCACTGATACGGTAAAACCGGTGGGATCTTTACGATACGTGAGAATAGAACGCTGGACCGTATGGATTACCTGATTTACAGGCTGCTTTTTACGGTCAGCAATCTCGTAGAGCGTCGCTTTGTGCAGGGTGGTGGTATCGCTGATGACAAGCGAGTGGCCCAGGTAGTCTTCGGGGACGTGATACACGTGGGAGATCACGTGCAGGGTCATCCAGGGACGAATCGTCCCCACATCTCCTACTTTGACCGCGCTGTACTGCTTTTGAAAATTGTGTACCGCCTGCGCGGTATTGACGGCAGTGAAGACCAGCACGCCCAGTATGAGTAGTAGCAAAAGACCGATTATGCTCAGTTTTGTGCGTTCGCTCGGCCTGTAGTACAACTCTTGATGACCCTTTCTTTGCTATGAAAAATGTTCTATATATTTAAACGATCCAGGGTCGGCGTAAGGCACAAAAGTTGCATTTTAAGCGAACATTGGTGGCAAAGATTCCTCTCTACCCGTTCTGCTCCAAACTTCGCCGCAACCATTGCACCGCTATCAGTGTCTTGGCATCCAAAATTTCGCTGTTGTCCAGCTTCGCCCACAGGTCAGAGAGCGCCAGATCGACGCGCTGGATATCTTCGTGCTCGGAAACCTTGCCACCGCCGGGGGAGACTTGATCGGCGTTTCCAACCTCAGCGTAGTAGAGGTGGATACGTTCAGACGTTCCGCCCGGTGAGACATAGAATGAGGCGATGTAGGTGAGATCATGGACCGCGTAGCCAATCTCTTCGTGTATTTCGCGCCGAATGCACGCTTCCGGCTGCTCGTCTTTATCGATCACTCCTGCCACTACCTCAAGAAGCCAGCCCGGCCCTTTTTCGTAGGTGGGATAACGGAACTGCTCTATGAGTATGACCTTTTGCGTGTCGCGGTTCAGCAGAAGCGCCGCCGCGGAGTCGCCGCGCTCAAACACCAGGCGACGCACCGTTGAGCTCATCTGGCCGTTAAACTGCTCGAAGCGCAGCTGTGTTTCCGTAACGGTGAACGTTTCATCCAACAGGGTACGCTTGCTCTCTATCTCTACACGCTTCATGGTTCGCACCTCAATCTATTTTTTATCATTCTCTCTTTAAAAATAGCACGCGTCTCATGGGAATGCAAGCCACGAGCAAACGTAACCTGCACGCGTATCTCTCACTGAGAGAACAGAAAATATGCAGAAGAGCTCCAGCCATTGAACACCTTTCTTACACAATGTGACAAGGTGTTTATCATGGCAGCTCTACCGGACAAACGAAAGAGGATGTCAATGAAACGCTTACGTCTTTTTTTAGCGCCTGTAGTCCTTATAATCGTAATGACGCTGGCGGCGTGCGGCAGTTCTTCTAGCGCGACGAGTGCCACGACGAGCGGGAACAGCGCGGGGAATGCAAACAACAGCGGAACGCCATCCACCAGCGCGGCGGGGACAACTCTGCATACCGCATCAGCCACGGTCGGCGGAAAAACTGTGACACTGCTTACAAATGCCCAGGGGAAAACCCTCTACTACTTCACGGCGGATACACCCACCACAGCAGCGTGTTCGGGCGGGTGCGCCTCGACATGGCCTCCTTACCTTTCCAGTGGTGCAGGCGCGCCGACAAGTGCGAGCGCTCTAGCGGGGAAACTGGCCGTCCAGACGACCACAAACGGTAAACAGATCACCTACAACGATCACTTGCTCTATACCTATTCGGGGGATAGCGCTCCTGGCCAGACCAATGGTGAGGGGATCGCCAATAAATGGTTCGTCGCCACAAATGATCTGGCGGCGAGCACTACGCAACAGAATACTGCTCCCAGCAGCAGCAAAGGAAGTTCTGGGTATTAACAAAATTTTCTATAAACATGAGCACGGCCCGCTTGTTGTAGCGGACCGTGCTCAATCGTGGCGAAGAATTGGAGCCATTCTCTTGCTTAGAAAGAAGCAACGTTTCTTAGCGCGGCATCATTATTCATAGCCAGCATGTTTTACGTACCGGACGTTGGTACAGAGGCAGACTACGCTGTAAGCTGCCCGAAGATGGCAAGCCCATTGCTGAGCCCAACAAACACCTCGCCGTTTGCCACCGTCGGGGCCGCGTACTTCACACGACCACCCAGGCTGTCGCGCGCGGCATCTTGATTGCTATTGTATAGCTCTTTGTTCAGATCCGTAGCGTCATAAGCGCATAAAATGCCTGCAGGATCAACCGTCCAGAGAATACCTGTGCCCGCAGCGCCGTTGTTGCTGGATATGGTGGGGTTGCTGCCCGTCGCACCGAAGGTCTCCGGCGATTTTGAAGAGGGCGCGGTAGCGATTCTCCTGCTACTATTACTATCCCACGAGAACGCTTTGATTTTATCTCTCGTGCCTGAGAAGTAGACATACTGCTGACCACTGGCGGAGCTCCAATAGGTGACATTGCTATAGAGCCCTCCAATCGTTCCGGCAGGCAGCTCCTGCACAATTCTATCGACATTGGTCAATTTAAGATTGTTGCAGGGTTTGGCGATCGTGTGATAGTGTCCCATAGCGGTCGTATTGATTATATAGACGCGGCCTTCCTTGCCTGCCGTGATCAGCCGATGCTGGTCGGGCAGCAGCAGAGGTCCGCCAGAGCCCAGGTCTCCATCTTCAGCGGCCAGGCACTGCTGATTGAAGGGAGTAAAGTAGTCCTGCACCTTGAGTTGCGCGTTGAGTCTTACAACACTATCGCCATAATCCACACCCTTTTTATTGGCATCAAAACCACCATTGCCACTTGTATAATAGATGTTGCCGTTGCTATCCGCCGAGAGCGCGCCACCTATCGCCCAGATCCCACCCTCTGATGAGTTTGCCGTATCGGTGTAGACGCTCACCTGCTGAAACTTTCCAGCATTGTAGGAGTAGCTCATGATCCAGCCGTGGAAGGGTGGATTGTCACAGAACGAGCC